>NZ_CAWNXG010000012.1:0-128258 GCF_963878145.1 Photorhabdus sp. S10-54
TAACCTGAGGTTTGCTTAAGAAGGGAACTAAGTGCCTGAGGCACGATCAAAGTTTTTGTCAAAGAAAACAAAATCGTGGAGATCCTCAGGCATGTTTAATTTAGAAGAACTTTACTGCTGCGTCGATGACTTTTGCCAAAAATTTATTCCTCTCTGGCATCAACAGTTAATTGAAAATGGTTTGCTCAAACGTCGCCGCGAAGCTTCCCTTTCTCTCAGTGAAGTCATGACGATACTCATTTTATTCCACATGAGCCATTATCGTGATTTTAAAACGTTTTATATTCAGCATGTTAAACACTATCTTCAGGCCGATTTTCCCCAGTTGGTCAGCTACACCCGGATGTTAACCTTGAAGCAAAGGGCGCTCATTCCTCTCAGTGCTTTTCTTTCGTCACGCAAGGCCCAAACCCAGGGGATCGCTTTTATTGATTCAACCAAAATTGCCGTTTGCCACAATCTCCGTATTCCCCGTCATCGCGTATTTCAGGGCGTCGCACAGCGAGGGAAAACCAGTACCGGCTGGTTTTATGGCTTTAAACTTCATCTGGTTATCAATGATTGTGGTGAACTTCTGGCAGTGAAGTTGACCTCAGGAAATAAGGATGATCGCCATCCCGTCAAAGCGCTGGTACAAGGGTTAACCGGATGTTTATATGGCGATAAAGGGTATTTGTCGCAGGCTTTGTGCGATGAACTGGAAGCAGAAGGAATAACGTTAATCACTCATGTCCGTCATAACATGAAGGCAAAAGAATTATCTCTCTGGGATAAGCTGATGTTAAGAAGGCGATTTTTGATAGAAAGTGTGCCGCAGGCATACAAACTAGCCGCATAGGGAATGCAGCCAGTATGTAGCATAAGCTCAGGAGGAGAGGGTGGTAGGCCCACCGAAGTCCGCTGTCGGAAGCTGGCTTCAAACCCCCTCAAGCGGCTGCCGTAAAGAGCGGAGGTCGTGAGCGTTGAGGTTAAAGCGCGAACAATAGTTCAGCAGGTAGGGTACAAAGAGACGAGTAAAACCGAACCTATGTGGACGCGTCGTAAAGAAGAGATTTGACATCAAAACCGGGGGCGTTTCTATCTTCCGGGATAAATCTGTGAGTGGATCCGAATGCTGCGCAGGTGGTGTCCGGCGTAGAGTGGGCGTGACTTTGTATCGGGCTCTTTCTGGGAACTGCGGGAACCTGTCATCACGATGTCAAGGGAGAAATGCAAGTCACTAAATTGACAAGTATGAGAGTACCGATGGGTGATACGGGGGCGGAGTGACTCGTAGTAGTGAGGAAATATTTGTAATGAATGTGGAGCGAAGGGGTCACGTCAGGCAGCCTTACCCGGTATCCAACTGTCAGGCAGGAGGAGATACAGAGGTTAAGGCAAAACCGTTTGTCATTGAGAAAAGGGAAGTGTACCGTGCCTGGTTATGGGTTAAAGCCAATCAAGGTGCGGCAGGCGTGGAGGGTCAAACCCTCGCGGATTTTGAATCCAATCTGAAAGACAATCTGTACAAACTCTGGAACCGCTTATCATCGGGCAGTTATTATCCGCCTCCGGTGAAAGGTGTCGCTATCCCTAAGAAGTCGGGAGGTGAACGTCTGCTGGGGATCCCCACGGTTGCGGATCGTGTGGCACAAATGGTGGTCAGGCTTCATTTCGAACCCCTTGTTGAACCTCATTTTTTGCCGGATTCTTATGGCTACCGACCGAATAAGTCGGCGATTGATGCCATCAGAGTCACAAGGCAGCGATGCTGGCAGCAAGATTGGGTATTGGAGTTCGATATCAAAGGGTTGTTTGACAATATTCCTCATGATTTACTCATGAAAGCCGTGAGGAAACACACAAATAGCCCGTGGCTCTGCCTGTACATCGAACGCTGGCTAACGGCCCCGATGAAATGCCATAGTGAGATGTTATTCCGGGAGAAAGGGACACCGCAAGGCGGTGTGATTAGCCCGATACTGGCCAATTTATTTCTGCACTACGTTTTCGACAAGTGGATGCAGAAATATCATCCCCGGATGAAATGGTGTCGCTATGCGGATGATGGACTGGTTCATTGCCAGAGTGAAGCTCAGGCCAGAGAAATCAGGCAAAGGTTGGAACACCGTTTCAGGGAATGTGGATTGGCACTGCATCCGGACAAAACCCGGATTGCTTACTGTAAAGATGTAGAACGAAAGGGAAAATATGAACATACCTGTTTTGATTTTCTTGGATATACGTTCAGACCAAGGTGGGTCAAGAACCGTAAAAGAAACAGTTTGTTTGTGAGTTTTACACCGGCAGTCAGCAAAGCGGCCCAAAAAGCCATGAGATTCAAAATCCGTAAGTTGAAGATCCGAATGCGGACAGAACTGAACCTGATACAACTGGCAAACTGGCTAAACCCCATAATCAATGGCTGGCTGAATTATTATGGGCAATTTTGCCGGTCGGAACTGTATAAGGTCTTCAGGCAACTCAACAAAGCGCTGGTGCGCTGGGCCAGGCGAAAGTTCAAGGCACTGAGCAGACACAAAACTCAAGCCTCAAAACTGCTTCAAAGGATCGCAAAGCAGCATAAGGGGCTGTTTGCCCATTGGCGGGCAGGAATGACAGGCGTGTTTGCCTGATGGGAGCGGTATGAGTCGAGAGGCTCACGTACCGTTCTGCGAGAGGCTGCGGGGGTAGTTCCCGTGGTCTACTCAACCGGTCATGGATCAGCTTAAAAATATTTCTCAGATAGAGCATTCAAGACACCGCAGTCAGCTCGGTTTTTTATTGGAAATCGTCGCTGGCCTAATTGCTTATACATTCCAACCTAAAAAACCGAGCTTGAATTTACGGGATTGTGATATCGCTATTTTTAAACGAAGCTGAGGTTATTTAAGTCATTAGTTAATGGAGGGAAATATGTCACGTCCTATTATTTTGGTCGGTGATTCGACTTCGCATGGCGGCAAGGTTTTAGCAGGTGATCAAGGCTTTGATGTGTTAGGGAAGAAAGCGGCTCGGGTTGGAGATGTTGTATCTTGTCCAAAATGTGGTGGTAATCAAACCATTGTTGAAGGAACTCCTAAAATAGTCAGCTCCAATGGACAAATGTACGCACTGGAGGGAATGAAAACCTCTTGTGGCGCAACATTGATTGCTTCGCAAAGCCTATTTCAAGCATAAGATGGCGATAAAAGGCCATATTCTGCCTGAAATAGGGCTAGTTGATTCAAGTACGGATGCTCAGTGCTTCATTATCTTTTTACAAACTACCCGGTTGACGTGGTGGATTACGGCCTGATCTATTTGTTGTCGTGCTGCGAATATCCCGACCAATAACATCAATACTCGCTTGAAATGGTGGGAATGGCAGAGTAATGCCGTGTTCGCGGAATCCTTGCAAAATAAGCTGATGGACTTCATGACGAACAGGCATGCGATGCCCCATTTCAGCGGCATAAATACGTAATTCAAATATCTGAATACCATGTTGAAGATCAACCAGATAGGCTTCCGGCGCCGGGTTATCAAGGATCAGAGCGCTGCGTTTAGCGGCGGTTAATAGGATTTGGGTGACTTCTTCACAACTAGCTTCTGCCGGCGCAGGAATTGTCAGTACAACACGAGTGATAGTGTCAGATAATGACCAGTTAATAAACTGCTCAGTAATAAATGCCTTGTTGGGAACAATTATCTCTTTTCTGTCCCAATCCGACAGGGTTGTTGCTCGTGTATTGATCTTGGTGATGCTACCGGTCAGATTGCGAATAGTCACGGTATCACCGATACGGATCGGTTTTTCGAACAAGATCATCAGGCCGGAAACGATGTTGGCGAAGATCTCCTGTAAGCCAAAACCTAATCCAACTCCCAATGCAGCAACAAGCCATTGCAATTTTGACCATTCGATACCAATCAGAGAGAAACCGACCAGACCACCAATCAAAGTAATGGTGTATTTGGTGAGTGTGGTGATGGCAAAGCCGGTACCTGGTGTGAGTTCCAAATGCTGTAGTAAGGCCAACTCAAGCAGCGCGGGCAGGTTACGCACCAGTTGAGTGGTGATAATAATCACCAAGATAGCAATCAAGACAGAACCTACGGTGATGGGTTGAACAGTTTCTACATTGTTTATTGTGGTGGTGACATCCCACAGTCGGATATTTTCTAGAAATGAGAAAGCGGAATGAAGTTCAGACCAGAGCCAAATGAGTGAAACCAAGGCAAGCAGAGTCAGAATTGAACGGATTAATCCCAGTGACTGGGCGCTGATTGCATCCAGATCAATAATGGGTTCCTCAACTTCAATGGCGCCTTCGATACTGCTTGAACCTGTTGAGTCGTCTTCTCCTTTGGCGCGTTGGGCCAGAATTTCTGCCCGTCGCTGTTTTGCCCGGTCAAAGGCGATCCGGCGTCGCTGAATCAGCATCCAACGACGGATAATATGGTAAATAACCAGTAGGAAGAACCAGATAGCAACGGAAGTCTCTAAACGCCCTAGCAATGCTTGTGATGTGCTGAAATACCCGAGTATGGAAGCTAGCGCTGCGACTATCGGCGCAGAGAGTAAAATCCACCAGAGAGCAATATTGATAACATTTTCGCCGTAGCCATTTTTATCCAGATAGAGCGGGACTTTTGCCCGTTTCAAGCTGTTAGTGATCAGGCTTAAGGAGACGCACAGGACGAGGAAGCAGAGCCTACCGAGTGTGGAAGAAAATTCTCGATCACTGTAATGTTCAAACGTTATCAATGCCATGACCAACGGCACAATAGCAAAGATAGATAGTTGGTAGAATCGTAAAGCCCGTTTAACACGTTCTTCCGGCCAACGAAAATGGGCAATGAATAACCCATTGGGATGGGCGAAAGTGGCACTTAGTATGAAGATCCATAATACGGGCGTCGTAGCACTGACACCATAACCAATAGCTGTCGCCATAGGATACTGCCAAGCGCTTTGCAGCCCATAGCCAATGGCGGACCAGAGCATAGGCAAAGGTAACGCGACCACAACCGACCAGAATACGGTACGTAAAGTGAGAGAAAAGTGATCATAGGTGACTTTGCCGATACGGTTACTCGCGCGTTCAAGGAATGCATGATAATGGCGGAGAGAACCGACGCTGAATATAACCAGGAATAGGGTTCCAAGCAGATACAGCAGCGTATCCTGAGTGGTCAGCATGACTATTAGAGCGCCGCTTAACTGAGAGAAGGTATCCAGTGATAATAGACGGGTCAGATCCTGCACAACACTGATTGGGTAATTGAGCGAAATGGGGTTAACATCCGCGACCCAGAATAGATAACGGTGTGTGGCCTCTTTAACTTCGGTTAGCGCATCATTTAGCTGACTGGTAGCGACTTTCAGTTTGGTCAATTCAAGGATTTCACTGTCGTAACCAGATAATAATGAATTAAGTAATTCTTTGCGGGTGCGGGTAAGAGAATCATAAATCCGCTCTTGTTCAGCAGTTAACGCAACGTTGCTTTTTTGTACGGGGTTTGTGTCTTTTTGTAACTGCTCCAGCATGTCTTCGTATTTCAGCCGATCGACTCTGAATTTGACAATATTCCGATCAAGTTGCTGGGGTTTAGACATGTCAGGCAAACGGGCAAGCTGAGTTTGGAGCGCTTCTCCGAGCGTTGTGGAGCCACCGAGCCATTGTGCCTGTTCACGAATAGTATTCAATGCTTGCCGGACCTGAATAATATCACTGGCGGCTTGGCGTTGCTTTGAGCCGATGACATTCATTCGTTGTGCTTGTTGATTTAATTCCTGAGATAAATTCCGGTTCAGTTGTAATTCATCAAGCAGAAATTTTGGTAGCTGATCACTTTGTTCCGCCAGCATCTCGGTATGTTCTAGGGCTAATTCTGCTTTTTGCTGGCGTTGTACATTAAGTTGGCTACGGAGTTGTTGCAGTTCAAGATCAAGTCGATGATATCGCTTTTTGAACAGTTCAACCCGCATACGGGAAATTTCCTGTCGATTATTCGCAGAAAGTTGAGCTATTTCGAGTTCATTGACTGTCGCTTTGTGGGCATTGACTTCGGCTTGAGCTAAGGCAAATTGAGCCTCTCCTAATGGGGTGGAGGGTGTTCCTAATGATTGTAGGCGAGAAGATGCTTCAGTTAGCAAGCGTCGTGCTTCTGATTGTTGTTGCGGTAATAGTACGAGAGAGTCACTGATTTCCCGTCCTTTGTCCTGTTCTTGCTGTAATTGCCCCCCTTGTTCTAGCAACCGACTGCTGATTTGAATGATCTGTTGCTCAATGCTTGCTATGGGTTGGTTAGCAGGAATTGGGCGGGGAGTATCACTTTCAGTAAGTAATTTTTGACGAAGTTCTTTCGTTATTTTAGGAAAATCATCAATGGCGGTCTGATACTTTTGTGTTCTGTCGTTAGCTGATTTAGTATCGGCAATCCAATTGAGAGCGCCTTGCAACGCCTGAGTAACTTCTGCATCCTGCGGGTTTTTGCTGGATTCGATTTGTTTCAGTTCTTGTTTGAGCTGGTTCTCATCAAGTGGAATCGCAGCAAGAACCGGATTAATAATGATCAGGCTAAACAGTAAGCTGATAATCAGGCGCACGATAAAGGGCTCTCCTTGGCAAGGGATTAGCTTATGTTGTCAGTGGGTTCGTCAGGCATGATAGCTTGGGCTAACAGTTCACCCATGCGGGTTGTTGAGCCACTGCTTAAATGCCCGGCTAACTGTATCTGATTTTGTGCAAACAGGTTAATGACGGTAGAACCCAATTTGAAACGCCCCATTTCTTCACCTTTCTTTAAAGAAATTGCGCCAGTTGCACCGGCTTCGGGGTAAGTCCAGCGTTTGATAATACCTTCCCGTGGTGGTGTAACCGTACCACACCAAGCCATTTCAATACTGCCGACGATAGTTGCACCAACCAGAATCTGTATCATGGGCCCAAATTGAGTCTCAAACAGACAGATGACTCTTTCATTACGAGCGAACAGATTTGGCACGTTGGCAGCAGTCAATGGATTGACAGAGAATAGATCGCCTAGGACATAGATCATCTCTTTCAGTAATCCATCGCAAGGCATATGTACACGGTGATAATCTTTAGGTGATAAGTAAGTCGTTACAAACTGCCCATCACAGAATATCTCTGCCAATTGGTGATTGCCGGCGAGTAGAGCTTCAAGTGTGTAGTGATGTCCTTTGGCTTGAAGGAGCTGGTATGTTCGGATATTGCCTAACTGACTGATAGTACCATCAGCAGGTAGCGCTAATTGGTGTTCATTGCTGACAACTGGGCGAATATCATCTTTTAATGGGCGGATAAAAAACTCATTGAATGTGGTGTATGCTGAAAACTCAGGCGCTTTCGCTTCATTCATATCCACTTTATAAACACGGGCAAACGCCTTGATTGCCAGTTGAGTTAACCAGCCAGCTTTTTTGTTGGCAAACCAGCCTGCTAGATGAGTTATTCCCTGTTTAGGCAGTAAATAGTGCAACCTGATTTTAATGTTATCCAGCACGTCAACCTCTTGGATTCTATTGGCAAAATTAGACAAAAGGGGGTTATTGTACCCGTCCTTTCATTTGATGTCAGTTAGAGCTATCGTTATCTGTAAAAGTCTTGCGTGGCTTAATTTGATCCATGCTATCGAGAATACGGTGATAATTCTCAAAACGTTCTTGAGTTATTTCATTGTCTTCCACTGCCTTGCGTAACGCACACGCTGGATCGTCCCGATGTTTACAATCACGGAATTTACAACTGCCCAGATAATCACGGAATTCGATAAAACCCTGAGTTATCTGCTCCGGTGTTAAATGCCACAGGCCAAACTCTCGAACACCAGGAGAATCAATAACATCACCGCCATGAGGAAAATGATAAAGACGGGATGCTGTTGTGGTGTGTTGACCTAAACCGGAAACATCTGAAACCTGATTGACCAAGATTTCTGCTTCACTTTCCGGCAAGAGTGTATTGAGTAAACTTGATTTACCCACACCAGATTGACCGGCAAAAATAGTGATTCGACCTGCGAGCATCTTCGTTAATTCTTCCATACCTTCACCCGTATGGCTTGAGAGTTTCAATACTCTGTAACCAATGTTGTGGTATGTGGACATGATTTCGTTGACCCATTTACGGCTTTCTTCGTCCAACAGATCAATTTTATTCAATACAATCAGCGGTTCAATGCCCAATGTTTCACAGGCAACAAGGTAGCGATCAATAATATTGAGTGACAGTTCAGGAAGAATGGCTGACACAATCACTATCTGGTCAATATTGGCGGCGATAGGTTTAATACCATCATAATAATCAGGCCGCGTGAGTACGGAAGTCCGTTCGTGAACGGCTTCAACAATACCATTCACTTTAACATCTACTTGGGTTTGCAGCGAAGGACGCCATACCACTCGATCGCCGGTTACCAATGAGCGGATAGTTCTGCGAATATTACAACGTTGTATAGAACCGTCTTCTGCCTCGACATCAGCATGTTGGCCGAAACGGCTGATAACTAGCCCTTCCTGAGGTTCACCTAACTGATTATCATCCATTTCAGGTTTATTATCCTGTTTTTTCAGCCTGCGCTGATGATTTTCCTGTACCCGCCGTTGCTGGCCTTTGGATAGTTTATGCTTAGCCACCGAACCTCACTTGTTTCACATTTATCGCTGTTATTGCTTAAAAGCGCTATGATACACCATTAATAATAACTCTCTCTCCAATCTAGGATATAACATGTCAAAAAGTGAGCACAATCTTATCTGGATAGATCTAGAAATGACGGGCTTAGATCCAGAGCGGGATCGCATTATTGAAATTGCGACAATTGTCACCGATGCAAATCTGAATATCCTGGCTGAAGGGCCTGTCATTGCGGTTCATCAGTCTGATGAACAACTTGCTCTGATGGATGAATGGAATGTGCGCACCCATACGGGCAGTGGGTTGGTTGAACGTGTTAAAGCCAGTAAAATTGATGATTGTGAGGCAGAGAAGGCGACGATTGAATTTTTGGAAAAATGGGTTCCGGCAGGTGCTTCTCCCATTTGTGGTAACAGTGTGAGTCAGGATCGGCGTTTCTTGTTCCGCTATATGCCAGAATTGGAAGCTTACTTTCATTACCGCTATCTGGATGTCAGTACACTTAAAGAATTAGCTCGTCGCTGGAAGCCGGAAATCCTTGCTGGGTTTAAGAAACAGAATACTCATCAGGCGCTGGATGATATCCGTGAATCAGTTGCTGAATTAGCCTATTATCGGGAACATTTTATTCAACTGTGAGTTAAAGAGTTTTATTTTCTGTTGGTATGGTAACGTAAGCTTGGTGTGACGATTAATTAACCTGCCTTGGTGTTTAAATCGTCATTTGACCGGAAAGTTTGTTTTTTTGCGTTGAAAAGCTTGCGGGCGCAACGATTTTTCGTATAATGCGCTCCCCATACCGATGAAGAATTTCATAAGGTATGGATGGCATACTAAAAGATATGCGGGAATAGCTCAGTTGGTAGAGCACGACCTTGCCAAGGTCGGGGTCGCGAGTTCGAGTCTCGTTTCCCGCTCCAAATTTAGATTTGGAATCAGTATGTTATTTTTGGTTATCATTAGCCAGTCAGTGACGCGGGAATAGCTCAGTTGGTAGAGCACAACCTTGCCAAGGTTGGGGTCGCGAGTTCGAGTCTCGTTTCCCGCTCCAAATTCAAACTTGAAATTGATATCTTAAGATTAATATATTGTTTCAGGTTACCACCAGCCAGCCAGTAATGCGGGAATAGCTCAGTTGGTAGAGCACGACCTTGCCAAGGTCGGGGTCGCGAGTTCGAGTCTCGTTTCCCGCTCCAAGTCTTCCTTAATCATGCCGATAACCTAAGAAGCTCCCCTTAATAAATCTATTTTCATCAATAACCTGTCGCTCGGTGTTTTAAACATCGTCTGGGCTGTTTAAACTCTTGTCTTTAACTTTATGAGTTCAATATGCACTGGTCGGTACCATGCGGATTGAATAAATTGTTTGATAATGTGATATATGCAGAGAAAATCTAACCACTCAGCAACCGGCGCATAAGCAGGGCTTGCATATCTCGCCGACCATCGGCAATCACAAAAATCACCACTTGTTGACCAATGAGCTGATAAATGAACCGGTAAGATTTAAAAAATGTTTGGCGAAAATCGCGGATCCCTAGCTCCTGCAACTCCTTGGGATAATTGCCTTTTTCAGGAAAGTTAGCCAAGTTGTTTGCTGTTTTCAGCAACTGATCCAATGCATAATCGGCTTTCCCTGAACTGTCATTTTCGACAATGTAATCGTAGATATCCTCTAAATCCGCCTCGGCATCTTTGGTCAGTACCACCTGATATGGCATTAGGAAAACTTTCTTTTATTCTTTAAACGTTGAACCACATCCTTTACCGGAGTGATTTCGCCTGCTTTAACCTGCTGTTGTCCTAAAGCCAAAATCTTTAACAACGCCATAGTTTCCTGAATCTGTTCATAAGAAGCAATATCTTGAATCACCGCTTTTGCCTCGCCATTTTGTGTAATAATCATCGGTGAGCGGGACTCAGTGAGTGTCGTCATCACCGTAGCTGCATTGGCTTTAAGGTAGCTAATGGGCTTAATCTGTTCTGAATAACGCATAGAATTCCTCATATCAAAAAGGACTAAATATAGACTATAAAAAGTCAATGGATTGATTGTAAAATGACCTTGCCAATTAAGCAAATGCCGATTTTGGAAAAGAGGCCACCAATATTAGGTAGCTTTTTTTATGTTTACATCTTGTAAACATAAAATGATGGCACTATATTGTTTACATGATGTAAACGGAGTGAGTGACATGCACGTTATTTCCAAGGATCCATTTGAGAAAGCTGCACACGATTTCCCAAATGATGAGGATGCGATTATTGCAACGTATAAACAGTTAAAAGAAAAAGATTTTGAGAACCCTGAAGAATTACGAAACCAGTTCCCCAGTCTCGATAATTTCAAGTATAGAAATAAGTGGTGGGTGATAGACATCGGCGGGCGAAACTTACGAATGATTGCCTATATAAATTTCGTTAATAAACGCTTATACGTCAAACATATAGCCACTCACGCAGAGTATGACAAATTAACTAAACAGTATCGGGAGACGAAAGAATGATTGCAGAACCTACCGAAGCACTTGAAGCCACAAAGCTACTGGTAGCTGCTGTTCCTTTCTTAGGGAGCAGCACTTCCGAGGATGCTTATAATGACGCTTTGGCAATGGTGGATTACCTCATCGAACACGATGATGAAAACCCGCTGATTGACTTTCTGTCTGCTAAAATTGCTGACTATGAAAACAGCAATGAGCGTTTTGCAGCATTTAATAAAGCTGTAGATGATATGCCTACCGGTGTTGCAGCGCTGCGCGTGTTGATGGATCAACACGGTCTTTCTTACTCAGATCTGAAAGAGGAGATCGGCTCTAAATCTCTTATCAGCCAGATTTTTTCTGGTACACGCTCATTGACGATTGCGCACATTAAAGCGCTTTCTAAGCGTTTCAACGTAAGGCCAGATCTGTTTCTCTAATGATTTAGAATAATTAATGTCATTGTGGCTGCATCATGAAAGTGATGCGGCTTTTTATCATTTTCATTCGTTATTATTTTTTTGCTTGTTAGAGATGGTTTGTGAGTTGAATTTCTCCGCTCCAATTTTTGATATACAAATATCTATTGAAGTTTCTTACATTCATGGTTTTTAGGTCTAAAAATCAGGCTTGCTATTAGGTTTCTGTAAGATCGACGCTTTTGTTCTGTACCAAAGCGTCGATAGGATGAAATTTCTGGCTTATCTCCTGTAATGCTTTGCTCTTACTATATGGTTGATCCCAGATTTAGGTTCTGGTGGAATACGTTTTTTACCGATAGATCTCTTGTTGCAGATCAGAATACCTCCGATTACGAGCGCACCGCCGATGAACATTGGGAATGTTAATCTCTCATCTAATAGTACTGCGCCAAGCAATACAGCGGTCAAAGGGTTAAGCGCGATGAATACGCCAGAGCGAGTGGAGCCAATTTTTTGGATTCCGTCGTAATACCAGATGTAGGCTACTGCTGAACCAACTGCGCCGAGATAAAGTAAGCTGTAGAGATCAGTTATGGGCAATGTATCTATTGCAGATAAACTCATTTGCCCGGTGGAAATGGCCGTTGCTGTCAGCATGATAGCGCCTGCCAGAATGGAGTATGTAACGGTGTGTAGCGGGCCGATTTGGTTCACAATGTTCTTGCAGAAAACGCTATAAGCAACCCAGCTTAAAATGCAGCCAAAGATCAGCGCATCACCCAACCAGTTACCCTCTTCTCCCACTGTCAGTTGCGGTGTTTTGCTAAAAATCACGATCATTGCACCAAGTAGACAAAAAATAATTCCCAGTATTTTCAATGGCGATTGTCTTTCCTTATAAAAGAGATATGAAAAAATCGCCATTACTGCTGGATTCAGTGCCACGATAAGTGAAGCTCTGGATGCGGTTGTGTGATGCAGACCATAAAAGAAGAACAGGTTGTAGGTGTATATTCCGCAGAGGCCAAGTCCAGTGATTTTCAATAACTGAGATAGGCTAATCTTGACGAACATCTTTCCTGATAAAATGAGGAAGATAATTAACGTCATGCCCGCAAGAATGAATCTGAGGCTTGCTGATAGCAAGGGCGGTGTCTCGACAGAAATGTATCGACCTGCAACAAATGTTCCTCCCCAGATGATAGCCACAAGAGACAGCTTGATATAGGTTGAGTAGTTGTTGACCGACTGCGTTGATGCGTGGTTGCTTTTCATATTTGTCAATATCGCAATTTATAGGGTGGAAGATGCTTTCAAGGCGGCGTATTCCATAGTCTGTTCCAATATTTCACGTTGAGCACGGCTACCTCCCAATAATGGCCATTTCTCATAGCTGAGACGGAGTTTGCTTAAGCACTCTTCGTAGTGTCTAGATGTGAATAGTAAGATTGCTTTAAGGACGTCTATCCCTGTGGAATGTGTGTCTGGTTCGATGCCAAATCCATCGCTTTCCGCAATCAGCTTTTCAATAAGAAAAGACTGATTTGTTGCAGAAAAAGCAAGTGCTGCATGTATCTTGTGGAAGTAAGAGGTGGATGAGCTGATGCTGCCTGTCCAAAGGACGGCAAGACGCTCCCATATTGGTTGGAACTTAGCGTCGGCAGATTTGAGCCTAAGCTGCCACAAGAATTCTACGGCGTCCAAATCTTGTTTAGCAAATGGATTGTCTTTTAGCGCATATAATTCATCAAAAGCTTGCAATGCCAGCGTGATTTCATCTGATCGTTCATACGCAATGGCGAGATGCCAGTATACATGCATTCCCATTCCGGCGTTGGTTATCCAATGTTCTTTGCAATTGGTCAGGAAGTGGCAAAGTTCTTTCCATCGACCTAGCTCATGCAAGGCATGTGCGACAGCATGAATGCCATAGATATTGTCCGGCATTAATTTAACAGACTTAAAACCAACCGCTAAGGCATCATCAAAACATTGAGCTTCACAAAGGACGAATGATTTTATGGAAAGATAATATGGATAGAGGTAGTGAGTGCTAGGAATGTGTTCGTCACAATAAAGTAGAAGAGACCTTAGGTTGGTTGTTTTGCCAGTGCAGAAATCAAGCATGTGAATGAAGAAGAGCGCGACAATATCCGATGGGTATGCTCGAATATGTTGGGTCAGAAGCGATCTCGCGTTTTCGTAATCAAATTTTACCCATGCGCTGAATGCCTTATGGATAAGACAAAGCTCAGGGAGAGAGAGGTCGTGCTCGTTCATTTGAGTTAATGTGATTTTGAATTTATAAAGCTCTTTCATCTCGCAAGAGGTGATGGCATCAAATCCCATCAGGAGTTTTTTGTAGGTTCGCTGAGTGTCATTCATGGGAATAAATTCGTCTGAAAATCCACGGAGGGATAAGAACATGCTGTTTATCTCCGGCCATATGGAAGATGAGCCATCTGAAGGCCATTGGTAACTCATAAAATCCCCTTTTTTAATTAATTATGGTTTGGAAACTCGGTTGAGCGCTCGGCGAGCATGCTTCGCCTATTGTTTTATATCCGCATTGCATATACTTATTCAGATGTATGATCATGCGGAAATGAGTGATTACTCAAGGGGGAGATAATGACTTTAACCCAGCTCGAAATTTTTGCTGTTGTTGCTGAACGGAAGGGCTTTACCTTAGCTGCGGCCCAGCTCAAGATCTCTCAGTCTGGGGTTTCCCATGCCATCAGACTCCTTGAACAGGAGCTTGGCGTAGAGCTATTGCATCGGCATCAAGGAGCTGTCGAACTGACAGATATAGGAGAAAGTCTGCTACAAAAAGCCCAGGCCATTCTTGGTCTGGCTGAGACTATGCGGCAAGAGGCCGCGGATGCTCGGGGAATGAAACGAGGTACGTTGCGAATTGGATCGTTTGGACCGACTTCATCCTTGTGGCTGTTGCCAACGGTACTGGCCGATTATCGCAGACTTTACCCCGGCATTGAGGTCCATATTGATGAGGGGCCAGATAGACAGGTAGTGCAATGGCTTATGGATAGGCGCGTGGATGTGGGATTTGTGACCTTGCCGGAAGATCAATTCGACACTTATCCGATTCTTGAAGACCAGATGGTGGCTTTGTTGCCGGTAGATCATCCTTTGGTATTGCAGGATACGGTGACGTTGAAAGATCTGTGTGTTGGACCATTCGCATTGACAGAAGCCGGATCGGCTGAATTGGTTTCCAGGCTTTTTTTATCGGCAAGATTGCAACCTAATATTCGCTATCGGACGTCTCAATTGTTAAGTACTTTGGCTACGGTTGAACGTGGGGATGCGGTGACGATTGTTGCCGAGTCATCTCTGCCGCCGGCTCGTGATGTTCACTATGTCAAGAAAGCGCTGAATCCAAAGGTGAAACGACATGTCGGGTTGGCTGTGCTTGATGAACGTCAATCGTCACCAGCCACTAAAGCATTTATCGCATTGGCGACTAAAAAATTTCGCATGGTGAGTTCGGCTGTCTCCCTGGCTTCCAGGGAACTCGTTAGTGAATGATCTCAGCTTTATAGCATGCTACGTCCTTCCATTAGCACATATTGTGCTTAAAACGTGAAAGAATTGTCTAAAGTAACTTTCCTATCAATGACCTGAGGCCATGAGGCTTCAGGTCGGATTGCTTAATACTGATAATCAACTTTGATCATATTGTAATGGGACGGGTAAACGGGGTAAGTACCTCCGTTGAGAATCCCGCTAATTCTAAAGGAACCTTTGGCATCATGGCCGCTAAAGGCATTTGTGGTGCTATTTAGGGCACCGGAGACATCCAGGCATTGCGATGGGCTGGATGAATATCGTGGGGTATAACAAACGCTGAAAGTCTGAGTTGTCGCACCATTGCTATATAAACCGATATTCCAAGATACTGTCGTAATAGTTGCCCTTGTCGGTACCGAAGAGGGCGTGGTAAAGAAATTTGAGTTGGTGTAACCGGCAGCATAAACATTTGGGGCACGGCTCGTTTGTGACCACATGCTGGTAGCGGCAAAGGAGAGCTGAGCCGTGGTTAACGCTAGAAAACCTACTGCAATTTTGGTAAATCTTTTCATTCTTTAATCCTCATTGCTAGTGAGTTATCTTACTGTTATCTGCATGCAATAGCTGTGCGATATCCAATATGGCTGGCGCACATGAAAATTGCTTGCTTATTGATTTGATTCCTATGGTTGTTCAAATCTTCCTTGATCGAATAAAAAGAATCTCACTGCAATAACAGTGGATCAAGTGAAGGCTTTGGCTGAATGTCTGAATCTGTGCGCTGGCTTGATCGATGTTGTGTGATGTTTATGCCTAAAGGGGTATTGTTTGGTTGTAGATTCTTTGTCTTTTTCGACATCGGTAGCCAGCTTTATATTCCGATTGTGCTCAGTTCAGCGGGTGGTATTTATAGGGGTGAAGAAAGTATTATCCTTATAATTGCAAAATATTTTTTCAACTTCTGCTTGCCAAACTTTTTGAGGTAGTACATAATGCACTCCTTTCGTCAATGAGGTATGGGTAAAATCTCTTTTGAATCAATGAATTAGCTGATATTCGAAGGATTTACTTCCCGCTCTAAGTTTCTTCCTCAATGGTTGTACTCACTTACTTTGATTTGATTTTTAGGTTATATCCTCGCAGTACAGATTTCTATTTTTTATCCACAGCCCGGAAGTTGGTTTCCCGGTAAATAAGTTCGATGCTTTAAAATTATCACACAGACTTATCCACAGGCTGTTGCATTTGAATTTTTCTGACTTTGAATGTTACAAAATGAGTATTTATTTTGTAACTTATTGATAATTTTTCGGAATGATCCTTTGTTAAGAAATATCACATTGATCACTTGCGCTTTTTTTGAGCATTGATCAACAAGGGGTTTTTATTTTATTCACAGGAAAATTATCTGAATCTTTTTATACGTCATAAAGATGGCTAATAATTAAGCATCTCTGGGCAAGCCCTTGGTTATCGCTGTGACGGCTCCCCGCCGTAAAAAACGGCAAGGCTTCCCACTTCTCAGGCCGCACCCGTCTTTATGACGGATTTACGCTGGCCTCCGTGGGCAGAAACGACGAGTCCCGCTGCCTGTAATGCTGTTGTGCCCTTGCGCTGGATGTTGATCGCCGCATTGATATCGCGGTCATGTTCGACATGACAAACTGGGCATTGCCAGATCCGCTTATTTAGCGGCAGTTCTGGCATTTTGTGACCGCAGCAATGACAGGTTTTCGAGCTGGCGAACCACTGATCCAGTTTGACCCCCGCCGCTGCGGCTTTGTATTCCAGTTTCATGAGGAAGCCATGCCAGCCCGCATCCCTGATAGCGCGGGCAAGGTGGCGATTCTTCATCATGTTGGCCGATTTCAGCGTCTCAACAATGACCGCCTGGTTTTCGTCAACCCTTGTTCGAGAGAGTTTGTGTTGAAAATCGGCGCGAGCATTGGCTACCCGCTCATGGACTGCCGCCAGACGTAATCGGGCCTTGCCGCGGTTAGCACTGCCCTTTTGTTTGTGGGACAGCGATTTCTGTTTGCGACGCAGGTTACGGGTGGCGTTGATAAGGTGACGCGGGTTATTGACCTTCTCCTCGGTCGACTCGATAAGATAGTGGGACAAACCCATATCACATCCTGTCACGCGGGTGATAACGCCCGGCTTTTCCGGTGCATCTTTGCCATCGTCGCACAGGATAGGTTTTTGCTAATAACTCTCAAAGTCCCTGGAAAAAGTTCATCCGGGCGAGCACGCATCATGCCATGGCGTTTCATCCATGCCATCTCCCCGTGATACTGTTTATCCAGTCATTCCTGAAGTTTTGGCTCTTCCACGGATAAATCGGTATCGCAAATGCCAACTTGTTGGAAACCAAGAGAAAGACCCCATTGTTTGATGTTGACGGCTAAAAGATTAAGATCGAGAGGCGTTGTCATGGTGGAAATCGGCTTATACTGCAAGGTGTTGCAGTGTAGCATAATTTGTTTCAGCCCAAAAATAGTGGGTTTGATAATGAAACTGAGCAGAAGATGTTAAATGTTGATAATAGAAGTGTGTTAGGGTTATCGTTTTAGCTGATGAATTAATAAAACAACAGATATTATTCGATGAAAGAACTTATTTTATCACTTAAAGATGAAGATGCGACAGTTTCTCTTGGAAGCGCGGTTGCTGCTGCCTGTAATAGTGGTAGTGTAATTTATTTATATGGTGATTTGGGTGCCGGTAAGACTACGTTTAGCCGTGGTTTTTTGCAGTCCCTGGGTCATAAAGGGCATGTAAAAAGCCCAACTTATACTTTGGTTGAGCCTTATGCTTTAACACCGAGGTCGGTTTACCATTTCGATCTTTACCGATTGGCAGATCCGGAAGAGCTGGAATTTATGGGAATACGTGATTATTTCCATCAAGATGCCATTTGTCTGGTGGAATGGCCTCAGCAAGGAGAAGGCGTATTACCGGATGCAGATATTGAATTACATTTGAGTTACCAGTCCGAAGGGAGACAGGCACATTTTATTGCTTTGTCTAAATATGGTGAGAGCTTGTTAGATAATTTGAAATATTTATAAGGGATCACCCGACCATGATGTGTCCTTTAGTCGCAAAAATGATAAAGAAATGGCAGATCAGTTTTATGATAATGTGCTGGTTGTTTATTATGATGAGCAGTTTAGTGGTAACAACCGCCACCGCGGCGACTTTATCCAATATTCACGTCAGTAACAGCATAAATGAATCTAAAGTGACGATGGTTTTTTCCGGTGGTCGCCCTAATTACAGTTTTTTTCCATTGCATTCGCCAGAGCGTTTAGTGGTAGATATCCATCAAACAGAAAAAATTGTTGGTTTACCTATGAATCTACCGGGGCAGGATTTAGTGAGGAAAATCCGTTCCAGCCAGGCACCTGATCGACAAAAAAAACGCATTGTATTTGAACTAAATAATAAAGTTAAAGTCAACTCTATAGTGCAGCAATCGGATAGTGAATATCGGGTGATTTTTACCCTGCGGGCCTCTGGGGTATCTACTGGCAAGTCTATTTTTAGAGAGAGTTCACAAGCTGCTACAGGTAAGCTATCACTTACTAACAGCAAATTGCAGACGACAAAACAGGCTGCTTTGCAAGCAACTTCTAAGGGCGGTCAGCGGGTAGTTGTCGCTATTGATGCAGGACATGGTGGTCAAGACCCCGGTGCGATTGGGCAACGTGGATTGAAAGAGAAAAATGTGACTATCAGTGTAGCGCGCAAACTTGAAGCATTGTTACGCAATGATCCTATGTTCAAACCCGTTTTGACCCGTAATGGAGACTATTTTATTTCTGTTGCTGGTCGTTCTGAGGTTGCACGTAAACATAGCGCAAATATGCTGATTTCTATTCATGCGGATGCCGCTCCTAATCGCAGTGCGCGTGGTGCTTCTGTCTGGGTGCTGTCAAACAAGCGTGCAAACAGTGAATTGGGTAATTGGCTTGAACAGCATGAGAAACAGTCTGAGTTACTGGGTGGTGCAGGTAATGCCTTGGCAAATGGTGCTGATCCTTATCTAAGCCAGGCGGTGCTGGATTTGCAATTCGGCCACTCCCAGCGGGTGGGCTATAATGTTGCAGTACAGGTTTTGAGTGAATTGCGCAAGGTCGGTTTATTACATAAACGTTCGCCAGAACATGCTAGCTTAGGTGTGTTACGTTCACCAGATATTCCTTCAATTTTGGTGGAAACAGGATTTATCAGTAACTCGGCTGAAGAAACATTACTGGGTTCCAATGATTTTCAGGATAAGCTAGCAAGTGCTATCCATCGGGGGTTGCGCAACTATTTTCTAGCAAATCCATTACAGGCTGTACCTGAAACAGCCAAGAAGTAAAGGTTAAATATGGCGATCAAGATCTTACCTCCTCAATTAGCAAACCAAATTGCGGCTGGCGAAGTCGTAGAACGCCCTGCATCAGTAGTAAAAGAGTTGGTGGAGAATAGCCTTGATGCTGGCGCTAGCCGTATTGATATTGAAATTGAGCGCGGTGGAGTAAAACTTATTCGTGTCCGTGATAATGGCTGTGGCATCAACCATCAGGATCTTGCGCTAGCGTTGGCTCGTCATGCTACCAGTAAGATTGCTACCCTTGATGATTTGGAAGCCATTATCAGTATGGGATTCCGTGGAGAGGCGCTGGCTAGTATCAGCTCAGTTTCGCGTCTGACATTAACTTCCCGTACTGAAGAACAGCATGAAGCCTGGCAAGCTTACGCGGAAGGGCGGGATATGGCAGTGACCGTAAAGCCGGCAGCACATCCAGTAGGCAGTACTGTTGAAGTATTGGATCTCTTTTATAACACCCCCGCGCGGCGCAAGTTTCTGCGAACAGAAAAAACGGAATTTGGTCATATTGATGAAGTCGTTAGACGCATTGCGTTGGCGCGTTTGGATGTATTAATCAATTTGCATCATAACGGTAAATTGGTGCGCCAATACCGGCCGGCAAAAGATGAATCGCAGTATGAGCGGCGGTTGGCCTCCATTTGTGGTACCGCTTTTATGCAACGGGCACTTTCTCTTTCCTGGCAGCACGACGATTTATCGATTAAAGGATGGGTTGTTGACCCGATGAATACTGAGGCGAGTGGCGATATTCAATATTGTTATGTAAACGGGCGTATGATGCGTGATCGCTTAATTAATCATGCTATCCGTCAGGCTTATCAAGATTTGCTTCGAGGAGAACAACAGCCTGCTTATGTTTTATATTTGGAGGTTGATCCACATCAAGTGGATGTGAATGTGCATCCTGCGAAGCATGAAGTTCGCTTCCATCAAGCCCGTTTGGTACATGATTTTATCTATCAGGGTGTAACAGCCGTATTGAAACAGCGCGGAAGCGGTGCCGAACTGGATATGGCTTGCTGTGAACCTGCGCCAGCCTGGGAGCCGGAAAACCGGCCATCAGCAGGGGGAAATCATTTTTCTCGGCAAAACAATGCGACATCTGTGGCAACATCATCACCAAAAGAGGTTTTGTCAAGTAAAGGGAATATGGGGGGCTCTCGCGGTGGTGAAAATCGCCAATATCATGGAGATCATTATCAGAAACGTCAGGGTGAGGTATATCAGAAACTGATGCAGTCTGAACCTGAAGAAAAAAGAGAGCTGTTTCCAGCAAGAACCGCTCCGGTTATGGCAGAAAAGGTCACTTCTGCTCTTGTTCAGGTTAAAAATAGCAATCATAGTTTTGGTAAGGTATTGAGCATATATTCACCATGTTATGCTCTGATTGAATCTCCATTGGGAATTGGGTTGTTATCTTTGCCGGTAGCTGAGCGCTGGTTAAGACAAGCACAGTTAACACCAACAGAGCAAGGGCTGAAATCACAGCCATTGTTGATACCGCTGAAACTATCTCTTAGTAAAGAGGAAGCTGATGCTTTAAATCGTTATAGTGACTTATTGGGCTCTTTTGGTATTGAAGCATCTGTATCTCATGGAAAAGCGATACTATGTGCGGTATCGTTACCATTACGTCAACAAAATCTGCCTAAATTAATTCCTGAGTTGCTAGGTTATTTAGCACAACAGCCATCAGCATCGGCAGAACAGGTTGTAACCTGGCTTGCTCGTCATATCGGCAGTGAGTATGGAACGTGGAACGTTGCTCAGGCGGTGCAATTATTAGCTGATGTTGAGCGTCTTTGCCCACAACTGGTAAAATCTCCACCAGATGGGTTATTACAATTAATTGATTTACAAGCAGTGGTGGTATCTCTTACTCATGAGTGATCAGAAAACTCAACATCTACCAACGGCAATTTTTGTTATGGGTCCGACGGCCTCAGGCAAAACAGCTTTATCTGTTGCTTTACGCCAGCATCTTCCTGTGGAGCTGATCAGCGTTGATTCTGCGCTAATTTATCGTGGAATGGATATTGGTACCGCCAAACCAACAACCGAAGAGCAAGCGTTGGCGCCTCATCGTTTAATCAATATTCTGGACCCCTCTCAACCTTATTCTGCTGCTGATTTTTGTCACGATGCATTGAAGGAGATGGCAGAAATTACTGCTTCTGGTCGTATTCCTCTGCTGGTGGGAGGAACGATGCTCTATTTCAAGGCGTTACTTGAAGGTTTGTCGCCTTTACCTTCTGCTAATCCGGTTATTCGGGCACAAATAGAACAACAGGCGGCAAAGCAAGGATGGGATGCATTGCATCAGCAACTACAGAAGATTGATCCTGTGGCGGCGTTAAGAATTCATCCTAATGATCCACAGAGACTTTCTCGGGCACTGGAAGTTTTTCTTATTTCAGGTAAAACTCTCACTGAACTGACTAAATTGTCAGGAGAATCGCTGCCTTATCGTGTTCATCAATTTGCTATTGCACCGGCAAAACGTGAACTCCTTCATCAACGCATTGAAGCGCGTTTTCATCAAATGCTTGAATCAGGGTTTGAAGAGGAAGTTAAAGCACTTTATGCTCGTCGTGATTTGCATGTGGATTTACCTTCTATTCGTTGTGTCGGTTATCGTCAGATGTGGTCTTATCTTTCCGGCGAAATTGACTACGATGAAATGATTTATCGCGGTATTTGTGCGACGCGCCAGTTGGCAAAGCGTCAGGTAACTTGGCTCAGAGGTTGGAAGTCGGTTCATTGGTTGGATAGTTCTCAACCAGAGCAAGCTTTAAGCACAGTTATGCAGGTTGTTAGTGCATAGGTTTATTGATTGTGTACAATTGATGAGTACCAAAGCGCAATTTTTGAGTAGTTCATTTTTTCGAACCTTTAGGTTCTTAGTTAAAAACAACAAAATAAGGAAAATATAGAATGGCTAAGGGGCAATCTTTGCAAGATCCGTTCCTGAACGCATTGCGGCGTGAAAGGGTCCCGGTTTCTATTTATTTGGTCAACGGCATCAAATTGCAGGGTCAGATTGAATCTTTTGACCAGTTTGTCATTTTACTGAAAAATACGGTTAGCCAGATGGTTTATAAACATGCCATCTCTACTGTTGTACCTTCCCGCCCAGTTTCTCATCACAGTAGCAATACGAGTGTAGGGGCGAGCGTAGGTAATTATCATTCTGGTGGTGTTTCTGCTCCGGCAGCGCAACAGGAAAGTGATGGCACTGAATAAGTTTGAGAGCAGTAATAGAATGAAGAAAAACATAGGGAGGGGGTTTTACCTATGTTTTTTCCTGTAGTTTTTTACTCAGCCTGAGAGGTCGCACCTTTGTTTGAACGTTATGAAGGCGGCGAACAAGCCGTTGTGGTGCATGTTTTTTTCTCGCAGGATAAAGACACAGATAATCTCAGTGAGTTTGAATCACTGGTAACTTCTGCTGGTGTAGTTCCTGTGCAAATTGTCACGGGGAGCAGGAAAGCCCCTCATCCGAAATATTTTGTTGGAGAAGGTAAGGCGGAAGAGATTGCTGAGGCGGTACAGGCTAGTGGTGCTGATGTTGTGTTGTTTAATCATGCACTCAGTCCTGCACAGGAACGCAATCTTGAGCGGCTCTGTCAGTGTCGAGTTATCGACCGCACCGGCGTGATTCTGGATATTTTTGCCCAACGGGCGCGGACTCACGAAGGGAAGTTACAGGTAGAGTTGGCGCAGCTACGTCATCTTTCTACCCGTCTTGTCCGGGGATGGACTCACCTTGAACGTCAGAAAGGTGGGATTGGTTTGAGAGGGCCGGGGGAAACGCAGCTTGAGACGGACCGGCGTTTATTGCGGGATAAAATCCGTCAGATCCTGAGTCGTCTGAGCCGGGTTGAGAAACAGCGTGAACAGGGGCGTCAAGCGCGAAATAAAGCGGATATACCGACGGTTTCACTGGTGGGATATACCAACGCCGGTAAATCGAGTTTGTTTAACCGTATGACGGCTGCTGAGGTTTATGCAGCTGATCAATTGTTTGCTACGCTGGATCCAACGTTGCGACGGATTGAAGTTAATGATGTTGGTACGGTGGTATTGGCTGATACGGTTGGCTTTATCCGTCATTTGCCTCATGATCTGGTGGCGGCATTTAAAGCAACATTGCAGGAAACCCGGCAAGCAACATTGTTGCTGCATATTGTTGATGCTGCGGATAGCCGCATCGACGAAAATATTGCCGCTGTCGACAGCGTACTGGAAGAAATTGAAGCGCATGAAATTCCGGTACTGTTGGTGATGAATAAGATTGATATGCTGGACAGCTTCATGCCACGTATTGATCGCAACGAAGATAACTTACCGGTTAGAGTTTGGCTGTCTGCGCAAACCGGTAAAGGTATCCCGTTATTGTTACAAGCGTTAACGGAGCGTCTTTCGGGTGAAATTGCACACTACGAATTGCGTTTGCCTCCGGAAGCAGGTCGTTTACGCAGCCGCTTCTATCAACTGCAAGCAATAGAGAAAGAGTGGATAGAAGAGGACGGTAAAGTTGGTATCGAAGTGAGAATGCCGATTGTTGACTGGCGCCGTCTATGCAAACAAGAACAGGATTTGTTTGATTATGTTGTCTGATGTGCCTGTCAGGTGAATATCAGAAAACTTATGTGATTGAGAGTCGGCTTGTTTATAAGAGGCTCTTGGCCTGAAAAACCAATCATAAAAGAATGGAGCTAAAACATGGCGTGGAATCAGCCCGGGAACAACGGACAAGACCGCGACCCGTGGGGAAGCAGCAATAAAAGCGGCAATTCCGGCGGGAACAAAAGTAGTCGAAACCGTGGGGCATCTGATCTCGACGATCTGTTCCGTAAGCTGAGCAGTAAACTCGGGGGTTTTGGTGGGAACAAGGGCGGTAATGGTTCTGACCAAGGGGCAAAATTTGGCGGGCGTATTGTTAGCCTTGTCGCTGCTGTTGTCGTCGTGATCTGGGCCGCTAGCGGTTTTTATACGATTAAAGAGACAGAACGTGGTGTTGTTACCCGTTTGGGTAAACTTAGCCATATTGTGCAGCCAGGTCTGAACTGGAAACCCACATTCATTGATGAAGTTGTTCCAGTTAACGTGGAATCTGTTCGTGAATTGGCAACCTCTGGCGTGATGCTGACATCGGATGAAAGCGTTGTTCGCGTGGAGATGAACGTGCAATATCGTGTGACTGATCCTGCTGCTTATCTTTATAGCGTGACAAGTCCTGATAACAGCCTGCGTCAGGCGACAGATAGCGCGGTACGTGGTGTTGTTGGTAAATATACGATGGATAAAATCTTAACGGCAAATCGTATGATTGTCCGTGATGATACTCAGCGTGAGTTGGAAAGGACGATTCTTCCGTACCGCATGGGAATAACTTTGTTGGATGTTAACTTCCAGGCTGCTCGTCCGCCAGAAGAAGTCAAGGCTGCTTTTGACGATGTTATTGCTGCACGTGAGAATGAACAGCAGTCTATTCGTGAAGCGGAGGCTTATTCGAACGAAGTCTTGCCACGTGCGAAAGGTGATGCGCAACGTATCATTGAAGAGGCGAAAGCTTATAAGGCTCGTGTAGTCTTGGAAGCACAGGGGGAAGTGGCGGGCTTTGCCAAAATGCTGCCTAGGTATAAAGAGGCGCCTGAGATTACCCGTGAACGTCTGTACATTGAAACGATGGAGAAAGTATTGAGCCGTACTCGCAAAATTATTGTTAATGATCACAATAACAATTTGTTGGTATTGCCATTAGAACAAATGTTACGTGGTGATGTTTCTGGTGTTAAAAAAGAGGGAACAGTGCAATCAGATAATACGGTAGCTTCCGACCTGCGGGGTACCCGTCCAACGGTGCCTTCAAATTCAGGCCGGGGAGCGAATTATAACCGAACAGATAATCTGCGTAATGACATTATCAGGGTAGGGAGATAATAATCATGCGTAAATCATTAGTCGTTGTTATTGTCGCGGTATTAGTTGCACTCTATGCCTCTCTATTTATCGTGCAGGAAGGACAGCGTGGTATTGTACTGCGTTTTGGTAAGGTTCTGCGCGATGCAGGAAATAAACCGATTGTTTATGAGCCGGGGTTACATTTCAAAATACCTTTTGTTGAAACGGTGAAAACCCTGGATGCTCGTATCCAGACTATGGATATTCAAGCCGACCGTTTCTTGACCAGTGAAAATAAGGACCTGATAGTTGATTCTTACCTGAAATGGCGGATTAATGATTTCAGCCGTTATTATCTGGCGACCGGCAATGGTGATATTTCTCAAGCAGAAGTATTGTTAAAGCGTAAATTCAGTGACCGCCTGCGTTCTGAGATTGGCCGTAAGGATGTTCGTGGTATCGTAACGGATTCCCGTGGTCAATTGACCACCGATGTTCGTGATGCGCTGAACAAAGGTACAACGGATAAAGAAACAGCGAGTACAACTGAAGCGGATGATGCTATTGCATCAGCGGCGGCGCGTGTAGAGCGAGAAACGGCAGATAAACAGCTTGCTATCAATCCGAACAGTATGGCGGCATTGGGTATTGAAGTTGTTGATGTGCGTATCAAACAAATCAATTTACCACTGGAAGTTTCAGAAGCGATTTACCAGCGTATGCGCGCTGAGCGTGAAGCGGTAGCTCGTCGTCATCGTTCACAAGGTTTGGAAGAAGCAGAAAAGCTGCGTGCAGCAGCAGATAAGCAAGTTATTGAAATCCGTGCAAAAGCGGAGCGTGAAGCGCTTACATTGCGTGGTGCTGGTGATGCGGAAACCGCTAAACTGTTTGCTGATGCATTCAGTCAAGCGCCAGATTTCTATACCTTTATCCGTAGCTTACGTGCTTACGAGAAAAGCTTTAGTGAAGACGGGAAAGATGTTCTGGTATTAAGCCCAGAAGCTGATTTCTTCCGCTATATGAAAGCACCTGAAAAGCGTGCAGTTCAGCACTAATGAGTTTTGAATCACTCAGTAAGGCCCGCATCAGGCGGGCCTTGTCATGTCTGGTGGCTAACAAAAATAACGGATGTGATAAAAATTACTGAAAGGTGTGGGATGAGATGTTAGAATCCATTTTTAAGCAACCGAGTGAATTTTGAAATGGGTAAGAACGTTGTCGTATTGGGCACCCAATGGGGTGACGAGGGCAAGGGCAAGATCGTCGACTTGCTGACTGAACGAGCTAAGTATGTTGTTCGTTATCAAGGGGGCCATAATGCTGGTCATACACTGGTTATCAACGGTGAAAAAACCGTTCTCCACTTAATCCCATCAGGGATCCTGCGTGAAAATGTTATCAGTATTATTGCAAATGGCGTCGTATTAGCGCCTGATGCGCTGATGAAAGAGATGAACGCATTAGAATCCCGTGGTATTCCTGTTCGCGAGCGCCTGCTCATTTCAGAAGCCTGTCCACTTATTCTTCCATACCATGTTGCATTAGATAATGCCCGCGAGAAAGCGCGTGGTGCAAAAGCAATTGGTACAACCGGTCGTGGTATTGGCCCTGCGTATGAAGATAAAGTTGCTCGTCGTGGTCTGCGTGTTGGTGATTTGTTTGATAAGGAAGCATTCGCAGTTAAGCTGAAAGAAATTATCGAATATCACAATTTCCAACTGGTTAACTACTACAAAGAACCGGCGGTTGATTACCAGAAAACCCTAGATGAAATCATGGCTGTTGCCGATATTTTGACGGATATGGTCGTCGACGTTTCTGATTTGTTGTATAAAGCAACTCAGAAAGGTGAATTGGTTATGTTCGAAGGTGCACAGGGCACATTGTTGGATATTGACCACGGTACTTACCCATATGTGACCTCTTCCAACACTACCGCGGGTGGTGTTGCAACAGGTTCCGGTTTAGGTCCGTGCTATGTTGATTATGTTTTGGGGATCATCAAAGCATACTCTACTCGTGTCGGTGCTGGTCCATTCCCAACTGAACTGTTTGATGAAACTGGCAGTTACTTGCGCGAAAAAGGCCAAGAGTTTGGCGCGACTACGGGGCGTAGCCGCCGTACTGGTTGGTTGGATATCATTGCCATCCGTCGTGCAGTACAGATCAACTCACTGTCAGGTTTCTGTATGACCAAACTGGACGTGCTGGATGGCTTGAAAGAAGTAAAAATCTGCACTGGTTACCGTATGCCTGATGGCAGTGTAATTGAAACTACACCTCTGGCAGCGGATGACTGGGAAGGTATTGAGCCTATTTATGAGACCATGCCTGGTTGGAATGAAAGCACTTTCGGTGTGAAAGAGCATAGAAGATTGCCTCAGGCGGCATTGAACTATATCAAACGTGTAGAAGAGCTGACCGGCGTTCCGGTTGATATTATTTCTACAGGCCCGGATCGTTCAGAAACTATCATTCTGCGTGATCCGTTTGATGCCTGATGGTACCTATAATCAGGTGAAGCCGGGCTTTTCAGCCCGGTTTTTTGCTATTTATTGTGGCCTTTTTTGTTTAACGATGAGGAGATCAACATGATTTTGGTAGATTCATGGTATATAAGTTGAACAAATACTTATTTTTTCAGTTTGTTCTCGGATATATTAGTTTATATCTTATTATCCAGAGGTTGATGTGCAGTTAACGAGTTTTACAGATTATGGCTTGCGCGCGCTAATTTATATGGCTTCTTTACCGCAAAGCCGGATGACCAGTATTTCTGAAGTTGCTGATATTTATGGTGTTTCTCGTAACCACATGGTAAAAATCATTAACCAATTGAGTCATTTAGGATTAGTAGATGCTGTTCGTGGTAAAAACGGCGGTATCCGTTTAGGTAAACCAGCGAAGGATATCAGAATTGGCGATGTCGTTCGCGCTCTTGAGCCATTATCATTGGTTAACTGTAGTCAGGAATCTTGCCATATCACTTCTGCGTGTCGTCTGAAGGTCGTATTAAATCAGGCAATAGAAAAGTTTTTAGAAGAACTGGATAAGCATACTTTAGCTGATATGATTGAAGATAATATCCCCCTTTACAAGCTGCTTCTGACCGAATGAAGAAATGGCGCAAACAGCCTGCTGATGACAACGGAGGAACAGCTATGTCACAAGATCCTTTTTTGGGGCGCGAAGCAGAAAAATACGAATCACCTATTCCAAGCCGTGAGTACATCTTAGACATTATTGCTAAACATACTGTACCGGTAAGTCGCCAGGAACTGGCACAAGAGCTGAATCTGATTAACGATGAGGATATTGAAGCGTTACGTCGTCGTTTACGGGCTATGGAACGTGATGGTCAATTAGTTTTCACTCGTCGCCAATGTTATGCCTTGCCGGAAAGATTGGATTTACTGAAAGGTACTGTAATTGGGCATAGAGATGGTTATGGTTTCCTACGAGTAGAAGGTCACAAAGACGATTTTTATCTCTCTGCCGAGCAGTTAAAAATGGCTATTCATGGTGATGTTGTGCTGGCACAACCATTGTCCCTGAATCGCAAAGGGCGTAATGAAGCGCGTATCGTTCGTGTATTGGTGCCTAAGACCAGTCAGATTGTTGGCCGTTATTTTCTTGATTCTGGTATGGGATTTGTTGTGCCGGATGATAGCCGTTTAAGCTTTGATATCTTGATCCCGAAAGATGAAAGCGGTGGTGCTCGCATGGGGAATGTGGTGGTAGTCGAGTTAATTACACGCCCGGCGCGCCGCACAAAAGCTATCGGTAAGATTGTTCAAGTGTTGGGTGAAAAGATGGGAACGAACATGGCAGTGGAAATTGCCCTACGTACTCATGAAATTCCCCACAGTTGGCCGCCACAGGTGGAAAACCAGGTTGCTTCCTTGGATGAGCAGGTACCAGAATCGGCGAAAAAAGGCCGTGTTGATCTGCGTACTCTGCCGTTGGTGACAATCGATGGTGAAGATGCCCGTGATTTTGATGATGCCGTTTATTGTGAAAGAAAGCAAAGCGGTGGTTGGCGTTTATGGGTTGCCATTGCTGATGTCAGTTACTATGTGCGCCCACAAACGGCGTTAGATACCGAAGCACGTAGCCGGAGTAACTCGGTTTACTTCCCATCTCAGGTTGTCCCCATGTTGCCGGAGGTGCTTTCTAATGGCCTCTGTTCTCTGAACCCGCAGGTTGATCGCCTTTGTATGGTGTGTGAGATGACGATTTCAGCACAGGGGAGATTATCATCCTATAAATTTTACGAAGCCGTCATGAATTCTCACGCCCGTCTGACATATACCAAAGTATGGCGTATGTTGCAGGGTGATGAAGAGCTGTGTGAGCACTACAAGCCACTGGTTCAGCATATTGAGCATTTACATGAATTGTACCAGGCATTAGAAAATGCCCGTGAGCAACGTGGTGCAATCTCGTTTGAGTCAGAAGAGGCGAAGTTTATCTTTAATGCTGAACGTCGTATCGAGCGAATTGAACCGATTGTTCGCAATGATGCTCATAAGTTGATTGAAGAGTGCATGATTCTGGCGAATATTGCTGCGGCGCGCTTCGTGGAAAAAAATGGGGAGCCGGTGCTTTACCGTATTCATGATCGGCCAAAAGAAGAGAGCATTGTTAACCTGCGTTCGGTTTTTGGCGAATTGGGATTGACGCTGCCCGGTGGCATGCAACCAACACCAAAGGATTATGCGCAACTGATGCATCAAGTGGCTGAACGCCCGGATCATGAGCTACTGCAAACCCTATTACTGCGTTCAATGAAACAGGCAATTTATGATCCGGAAAACCGGGGTCACTTCGGTCTGTCATTAAATTCTTATGCGCATTTTACCTCCCCTATCCGCCGTTACCCGGATCTGGTGTTGCATCGGGCGATTAAATATCTGTTAGCGAAACAGGAAAGCATTGTTGAGCAATGTGGAACACCGACTGGGGGATGGCACAGTGATATGGAACAGATGTTGCAACTGGGCCAACACTGCTCCATGACAGAGCGCCGCGCAGATGAAGCGACGAGAGACGTCGCCGATTGGCTTAAGTGTGATTTTATGCAGGATCAGGTGGGCAATACTTTTACTGGGATCATCACGAGTGTGACAGGTTTTGGTTTCTTTGTTCGCTTGAATGAGCTGTTTATTGACGGCCTAGTGCATGTTTCCACATTGAGTAATGATTATTATCATTTCGATAATATCGGTCAGCGTTTAGTTGGTGAATACTCGGGTAAAACTTTCCGGTTAGGGGATGAAGTTGAAATTCGTGTGGAAGCGGTTCATATGGATGAACGTAATATTGACTTTAAGCTGCTTTCTACCACCCGCAAAGCCCGGAATGTAGGTAAAACAGCGCACGATAGAGAGAGAAAAGTAGAACTTGGCCGCGAAAGCAGTAAGAAAAATGGGCGTGGTTATCGCAAAGAAGCTCATTTTGAGCCTGATGGTGCTGTTTGTAAAGAGCGATCTGCGGATAAGCCTAAAGGGGATAAGAAAAAGGGTAAGACGTTTTCTACCAAAACTCAGAAAATTGTCGCTAAATTCAAAGCCAAACGGGCTAAGAAAAGCGCAGATAAATAATCAAAGGGCTATCCTGTTGCAGGATAGCCTGAATATTTTAATCTCCCCCTGAGTACGTAAAGCCTATCGAATGAGGCTCACAGTATTCGTCAGTGCTGTATATGTATAACAGTGAAAATAAGAAGATTATGAGTGAAATTATCTACGGTATTCATGCCGTTAAAGCTTTATTGGAGCGCGATCCTCAGCGTTTTATCGAAGTTTATACCCTGAAAGGGCGTGAAGATCGCCGCCTGACACCATTGATTCATGCGCTGGAAAGTATCGGGATGACTATCCAACTGGCAAATCGTCAGTGGCTGGATAATCAAACGGAAGGTGCGGTGCATCAGGGGATTATTGCCAAAGTGAAGCCAGGGCGTCAGTATCAAGAAAACGACCTACCAGATTTACTGGCACAAGCAGAAACCCCTTTCTTGTTGGTGCTTGATGGTGTGACAGATCCCCATAATCTGGGCGCTTGTTTGCGTAGTGCTGATGCAGCAGGTGTACATGCTGTTATTATTCCACGTGATCGTTCTGCTCAGCTTAATGCCACGGCGAAGAAAGTGGCATGTGGTGCTGCGGAAAGCGTACCACTTATTCGTGTCACCAACCTTGCTCGTACCTTGCGTTTATTGCAAGAGTACAATATCTGGGTGGTGGGGACAGCAGGAGAAGCTGACCATACGCTGTATCAGAGTAAACTAACCGTTCCTATGGCACTGGTGATGGGAGCGGAAGGGGAAGGTATGCGTCGTCTGACTCGTGAACACTGTGATGAATTGATTAGTATCCCAATGGTGGGTTCTGTCTCGTCGTTGAATGTGTCTGTTGCCACGGGAGTTTGCCTGTTTGAGGCGGTGCGTCAGCGCGGTTCGTTATAACTCATCTATTCCACATATGAACAAAAGTGTTTTTGCATTGTTCATTCCTTGAGTTTTTTATGTAGGGTAGGTATAGTTACGCGTCAATTTTTCAGCCGCACTTAAACAAGTTCCTTGCCTCCACGGGCCGCGGTTGACCCTGACAGGAGGCTGAATAATCCGTAAGGAGCAATTCTAATGCGTCATTACGAAATCGTTTTTATGGTCCATCCTGACCAAAGCGAACAGGTTCCGGGCATGATTGAGCGTTACAGTGCGACTATCACTAACGCGCAAGGTCAGATTCACCGTCTGGAAGACTGGGGCCGCCGTCAACTGGCTTACCCAATCAACAAACTGCACAAAGCTCACTATGTTCTGATGAACGTTGAAGCACCGCAGGAAGTGATTGATGAGCTGGAAACTAACTTCCGCTTCAACGATGCCGTTATCCGCAGCATGATTATGCGCGTTAAGCACGCGGTAACTGAAGCATCTCCAATGGTTAAAGCCAAAGATGAACGTCGCAGCCGTGACTACTCTCTGGAAGACGCCAATATGGATGCTGAAGAAGCTGGGGATTCTGAAGAGTAATAACTGTGACAACTAATCGTTTGGTGCTTTCTGGCACAGTGTGCAAGGCCCCCATTCGAAAAGTCAGTCCTGCCGGCATTCCTCATTGTCAGTTTGTGCTTGAGCACCGTTCACAGCAACAGGAAGCCGGTCTGAGCAGGCAAGCATGGTGCAGAATGCCCGTTATTGCCAGCGGACAATTGTTACAAGTTTTAACTCACAGTATAACGGTCGGCAGTCGATTAACCGTTTCAGGATTCATTAGTTGCCATCAAGGTCGCAATGGTCTTAACAAACTGGTTCTTCATGCCGAGCAGATTGAATTGATAGATTCTGGAGACTAGCCAAATGGCACGTTATTTCCGTCGTCGCAAGTTCTGCCGTTTCACCGCGGAAGGCGTTCAAGAGATTGATTATAAAGACATCGCTACGCTGAAAAACTACATCACCGAGAGCGGTAAAATTGTACCAAGCCGTATCACTGGCACCCGTGCAAAATACCAGCGTCAGCTCGCTCGTGCTATCAAGCGCGCGCGCTACCTGTCTTTGTTGCCTTACACTGATCGTCATCAGTAATCGGCACAGTCCATTAACGACTCTGAGAGGATAAGGTAATGCAAATTATTCTGCTTGATAAAGTAGCAAACCTGGGTAGCTTGGGTGATCAAGTTAACGTTAAACCGGGTTATGCCCGTAACTACTTAGTACCGCAGGGCAAAGCTGTTCCTGCAACTAAGAAAAACATCGAATTCTTCGAAGCTCGCCGTGCTGAACTGGAAGCTAACTTGGCTAACGTTCTGGCAATAGCAGAAGCTCGTGCTGAGAAAATCAATGCATTGGGTTCCGTTACTATCGCTTCTAAAGCAGGTGACGAAGGTAAACTGTTCGGTTCTGTCGGTACTCGTGATATCGCTGATGCAGTTACCGCCGCGGGCGTTGAAGTCTCTAAGAGCGAAGTGCGTCTGCCTAATGGTGTTCTGCGTACTATTGGTGAACACGAAGTTAACTTCCAGGTACACAGCGATGTATTCGCTAAATTGAACGTTAACGTTGTTGCTGAAGCTTAATCGCTGATTAACTGATGCTAATAAGTAAAAAACGCTGGCAATGCCGGCGTTTTTTATTGCCTCAACTTACCATTCTCTTGGTAAGTCTATACCCTATGGATTTCAAGGTGCTTTGCGACGGCAAGGGAGAGAATCCCCGGGAGCATAGATAACGATGTGACCGGGGTGGGTGAGTGCAGCCAACAAAGAGGCAACTTGAAAGATAACGGGTATATAAGGTTTTTGCCGATAATGCCCAGCAACTGAGCATTAATCTGATTTATTTTACATTTACTACCTTATTTGTCGTTTATAGAATTATGGTTTCTCTTATCTATTCTTCTGTAATGTTGTCTTTTAGCCGGTTTTTATTATTATTGATTTTGCGTTTTTATATTGGAAATATTATTCATTATTAGATTAATATCTATAAATAATTGAATTCGTATTTTTTATTATTAGATAATATCGGTATTGTTAATTCTATTGTGATATGTGGATTTTTTATAGAATATTTTAATATATCTACATCTAAATCTAGTTAATTACACGCATGATTATTTCATAATAATATAAAAATATATTTTTATATAATTTCGGTTATTTGTCTTTATAATGATAATTTATTTTATATGATTTCACATAAGAATATTTAATGATATCAATATATATCCTTATTATTAAATAATAATATCAAAAATTTATACGGGATTTTATTGATATAACTGTCAGAGTTGACAGTAGACTTTTAAGCGTAATTTTATAATTATAATTTTTGTTAATTAACCCTTGTGTGAGAACACAAATGAATGCGCTTATTGTTAATAGGTATGAGTTTATTCTCCATAGTTATTGATAAATTGAATTGTTTCATCAATAAATTAATAGGTATATTAAATGTTGAATTGATTTATTTATGTGTTGATAAAAATACCTTGTCATCATTATATGTTCTTCATATTAACCCAGACATAAGGGATAAAACTGGTATGAATCTTGGTAAAAGCATATTACAAACTATAGGTAATACTCCAGTAGTTATGTTGAATGGTAGATATACTAAAGGTATTAATGTCTTTCTCAAAATGGAGAATATTAACCCCGGTGGGAGTATCAAAGATCGTATTGCAGTTGCTATGTTGGAAAGGGCTGAGGCTCAGGGAGAATTAAGACCGGGAATGGTGGTGATTGAGCCATCATCGGGTAATACGGCAATTGGCCTGGCAATGGCGTGTGCCGTTAAAGGTTATCGATTTATTGCGGTTTTGGATCGCATGGTGCCGGCAGCGAAACGCGATAACATAAAAGCGTTTGGTGCGGAAATCATTTTCCTGCCAGAATTTGAAGCGGGAACGGATACTGTCAAATATCGCATTGATTTAACTAAAGAGATTATAAAAGCTTATCCGAATGCGTTTAGCCCTATGCAATTTGAAAATCAGGTTAATCCTGATGAGCATTATCGTTCCACGGGGCGTGAGTTGTATGAAACCTTTGGCAATAATTTGACGGCTTGTTTTGCGACGGCAGGAAGTTGTGGAACACTTACTGGAATTTCCCGTTATTTGAAAGAGAAAAATCCACAGATACAAATTTATGGTGTTGAACCAGAGGGGTCAATTATTTTCGGTGGTGAATCAGGAAAATATTTGGTACAAGGTGCAGGACTAACGTTTATACCTTCTATTCTGGATCGTACCAATATCGATATTACCTTGAAAGTTACAGATATTGATGCATTCCGAGTAGCAAGAAAGTTAGCCAGAAATGAAGGTATTTTAATTGGTGGAACGGGAGGTTGCGCGGTAAGCGCAGCATTAAATCGCCTGGATGATTTTAAACCTGGAGATAATATTGTTGTCATTATTCCTGATAGTGGAGAACGTTATATCGACACAATTTATAATGATACTTGGTTATTTGAAAATAATTTCTCAGAATTAGTTGAGGAAAGTAAAACAGAACCTCAATTAGAAGAAATTATTACAAACATGGGGTGCGTATTAAATGAGTTCTGATCGTGTTTTGGTGATTTACTATAATCGCCTCTATAATCCTCTTATCATAAGAAGTCTTAAATCTGAATATAGAGAGGTAATTGCTCTTTATATTGATGAAGGGCAGGTAAGAGACATTGACGATATTGAATTGGAATGCATGGTTGCAGGTGCTGATAAATTTATCTATAAAGATTATCGAGCACAATATGCTGAACACTTCCTTACAAAAGCGATAAAAGCGAATGCTATTTATCAACATGGTTATTTTCTCAGTGCGGCACTTTCCCGTCCTGCGATTGCTGAGGCGGCAGTTGAAGTAGCCAATGAGCTCAATATTGATTATATTGCCCATCAATTCAGAGGTAATGATCAAGTCAGAATGGATATGAATATAGAAATTCTGAATAAAATACCTATTGCTTCGTTGAGAGATTTTAAATACGACGAAAATATCGTAAATAGTTATGCTATGAAGTATGGTATTCCTCAAGAATTTGGTTGTAATAACCCTTATTCTACTAGTGAAAATATATGGGGATTAAGTGTCGAATGTGGTCCGTTGGCAGAACCGGAAACATTAATTCCTGAAGATGCCAGAGAGAAATTATTTGAGCATGCACTATCAGCCACTGAGCCAATATTTTTGTCATTAGGTTTTGAGAATGGTATACCGATATCGATTGACGGCGAAAAGAAATCATTATATGAAATTATTGAAATATTAAATAAGATTGGTAAAAAACTATCAATTGGTATTTTTGATATTGTCGAAGATGGTATTGTCGGTTTGAAAACACGAGCAATTTATCAATCACCTGCCGCACATATCTTAATTACCGCACATCGTGATTTAGAATGTTATTGTAGTAATCGTCACGAAAATTGGTTTAAAGAGATAATTGATAAAAAATGGGTTGAATTAGTTTATTCTGGGCTTTGGTATGATCCCTTATTAACTCATTTAAACCACTTTATTGATAGCATGAATCAACATGTCAATGGTGAGATTAAGCTTGAATTAGGCTATAAATATGCCAACGTTTGTTCCCGTACTTCAAAGACGACTATCTATGATGATAATTTAGCAATATATAATTGTGGGCATTTATATAGTCAAAACGATGCAGAGGGATTTGCAAAAATATTTAATATCCATACTAAGCAAAGTGCTAAATCTAAGATGAGGCAAAAGTTATGATTAAAGAATTATTAATGTGTAAACCGGATTTTTATGATATTGAATACGTTATTAATGACTGGATGGACCCTAATAATAGAGTCAATAAAGAATTGGCACAGCAACAATGGGATTTTCTTTATGAACGGTTGACTGAACGTGGTATCACTATTCGCACTATCGATCCTGTTAATGGTTTGCCTGATATGACTTTCTCAGGTGATTGTGGCATGGTGCATAATAATAAATTCCTTGCTAGTAATTTCCGGCACGCTGAACGCCAAGGGGAAAGCCAGTACTATATCGATTATCTGGAAGATCTAGGTTATGAGATACATCGTGTTGATGAAGATATTTATTTTGAAGGGCTTGGAGATGTTATCTATTGGGATAATGACATCATATTTGGTTATGGTCCTCGCTCAGATAAAGAAGCAATAAATACAATTCAGAAAGTCTATCCAGAACTTAAAGTTAAAGGTGAACTACATATTCAGGATAAGACTTTCTTTCATGTGGCTTTGGCATTCTCGTTTATTGACAAAGATACGGTTATTTACTATCCAGAAGCATTTACTAAAGAGAGCCAGAATTATATTGCTGAAACATTTGAACGCCGGATCTCAATATCAGAACATGACGCTAAGGAATTATTTGTTTGTAATAATATCCCAATAGGTAAAGATATTCTCATGCATGATTGTTCTATAGAGGTTGAACGTCAATTAAATAATTATGGTTATAATGTCATTAAATGCGATATGAGTGAATTCTTAAAGAGTGGTGGTAGTCTGCGCTGCTTAGTATTAAAAGTTAAATAATTATAATGGGAGGATAATAAGTCATGTATATTTTAGGTATAAATTCAGTTTACCATGAATCAGCAGTTTGCTTATTAAAGGATGGAGAGACAATTTTTGCTATTGAAGAAGAGCGTCTAAATAGAAGGAAACACGGAAAACCAGCAAATATTGATAATCCTGATGAACTGCCATTGGCTTCCATTGAAGTTGCATTAGACTTTGCGGGTATTCGCTTGGAAGATGTGAGTCATATCGGGTTTTCCATTGATCCGATAGAACGAAGAAAATCAGTCTTTATTGATGAAGTCACCAATGAGGGAAGTTGGGGAAGTGTATCGGGTGAGTCCATTTTTTATCGCAAAACCACTTCAGTACCAGAAATTTTGCAATCAATGGGATTCCGTGGCCAATTTCATTGGGTTCCTCATCACACAGCTCATGCTGCATCTGCTTATTTTGTTTCGCCATTTGATAAAGCGTTAACCTTATCACTTGATGGTGTGGGAGAGGATAATACCGCAGGGGTATATCTGGGCGATGGCAATAGTCTGAAAAAAATTAAAACCATTGAATACCCCCATTCAATCGGTTTTATGTGGGAAAAATTGGCAGAATTCTTGGGCTTCTCTGTATACGATGCCTGTAAGGTGATGGGAATGTCTGCTTATGGTAAGCCTGAAGGTTTTATGTCGGCGTTCCAACAATTCGTCAAAATTTATGAGAAAGGTGAGTTTACTATTGATAACACCGTTCTCAATTTCCGTAGCCAAGACTTTTCTAAATTAGAATCTTTGTTTGGTATTGTGAAAAGAGTCCCTGGTGGAGAGGTGACACAGGAATATTATGATATTGCTGCTTCTCTCCAGCAAATAACTGATGAAATAGTGTTAAATATGGCTCATCATTATTTACAGGAAACAGCAACGAATAAACTCTGCCTTGCGGGTGGCGTCGCATTAAATTGTATAACGAATAAACGATTATATGAAGAGTTGGATATCGAAGATATTTTTGTTCAGCCTGCTGCACATGATGCCGGGACTGCCACAGGTGCCGCACTATTTATTTGGCATCATATTCTTGAAAATAATCAGCGCTATCCTCTGACGCATACCTATTGGGGTCTGGAATATAGTGAAGATGATTACCAGCGTAGTTTGAAGGCCCACGGTTTGGACTGGACATATGAAGAGAATATTCATGAAGTTGTCGCAGGCTTGCTGGCTGAAAATAATGTCGTTGGCTGGTTCCAGGGGAGGATGGAATTTGGGCCGCGGGCATTAGGTAATCGTAGTTTGTTGGCTGATCCAAGAAATAAAGATATTCGCGATTTAATGAATCGTAAAGTTAAACATCGTGAAATGTTTAGGCCATTTGCGCCTAGTGTATTGCGTCAACATGTTGCTGATTGGTTCCATGTTCGGAAGGAATTACCGGAAGCTGCAAAATATATGTTGTTAGCGATGGATGCTAAAGTAGATAAAGCATCGAAAATTCCGGCAGTGGTTCACGAAGATGGTACTGCCAGAGTTCAGGTGGTAGATAGTGCATCAAATCCAGATTATGCCCAGTTGATTGAGGCATTTTATCGGAAAACCGGTGTACCTTTGTTGCTGAACACCTCTTATAACGATAGTGAACCGATTGTTTGTTCTCCTGATGATGCCATTAAAACTTTCATGAAAACAAATATTGATTATTTAGTTTTGGGGAATTATTTGATTAAATCTGTTCATTAATTATTGCATAGTAAAAATCTATCCCAGTAGGCGTAGTTGATGGAATCAGTTTGAGCCTTGCTCATCGCCAAATTGATAAATAAAATAGCCTAATGGGGTAGATAATAAGGTTGAGGTAATATTAATGATACATAGGATCATACTGGCTCGCTTTTTTTCTGTTTTTTCAGAGGCATTTGTTATGTTCGCTGTGCCTGTATTAGTATATACCTCAACTAATAGCGCTTCACTTTCATCTTTTGCTTTTGGGCTTGAACGGCTATTCAGGGTGATTTCACTCCCCATTTCTGGCTGGATGGGCGACAGGATGCATACTCTGGTTATGTTATTCCTGAGTGATATTTTTCGATCATTAGTTTGTTTATTTCTTTTTATCCTTTCATTTATATATTCTGATAATAGCATCGTATATATCATTATTCCTCTCTCATGTGTTTTATCCTTTTTTAGTGGGGCGGGATATGTCAACCTTGAAGGTTTTGTCTCTAAAAATATGAGTGCAATAGAATTACCTTCTGTTAACTCTCGTTTACAATTTGTTGAACAGTTTACCTATATTGCAGCCCCGGCAGTTGTCGGCGTGCTGGTTTATAAATTCAGTGTTTATGCGGTATTTGCATTTGCATTTTTTCCTTTCCTGATTAGTAGCTTGATATGGTTTCAGCTACAAAGGAAAAACCGGATTGAAGAACACGCTAATAGAGAAGGGTATAATCTGCCGGCCATTTTTAAGTTCTTGATGGAAAACCCCCCCTTGTTACGCGTCATTAGTCTGACGTTCCTGATGAATGTGATGCAAGGTGCTATTTTGTCAACGGCAGTTTATGTTATTACCAGTGTTTTTTCACAGCCGAAAGGGAGTTATGCTCAGCTTTTGGCTTATGCGGGGCTGGTGAATTGTTGTGTTTTTTTTATTGCGCCAAAATTGTGCCGGATTTTTGATGTGCGTATCGTTGGTGTAACGGCTTTTCTGATTGCGTTATGTGGTCTGACACTATTTGCTACTGGGCCGTTATTTGTGGTTTACACATTAGGTTTCTTACTGGTTATTGGTTCGGAAGGTTGTTTTAATCTTTTTTCACGCTCTTATCGAGCAAGTCTTATTCCGAAGCAGCGTTTTTCTCAGTATCTTGGTGTGGTGCTGGTTTTGAATCAATTAGCGACACCTTTAACCAGTTTTATTTGTGCTAATTTACTGAACTATTTTTCCTACAATAGTATTTATCTGATATTCTCTGCATTTGTTTTATTGATGTTTATCATTATTAATCCTTATCGTTCGCTTAAATTTAATCTGCATAATAGTCAATAATGGAGGAAATATGAGTTCGAAAAAATATTTGTTAGTGCTTGATTATCTTCCGGCAAGGCTGAATGAAATCGTCAATATTCGTGACTATATTCGATATAATTACTCCCTTGAGTTGGTGATTATTAGCGATATGTTGTCCGGTGAGGAAAAAAATGTCACACCATTTGTCTATCATATTCCTGTACGAACAGAAAATTATGTTGATAGTGTGATGACAGTTCTTGCTGAACTTAATATGACATGTGCTGGTATTCTTCCTTTTATGGATGCGGTATCTGGGTATGCTGCTGTTATCGCGAAGAAATTAAACGTTTATGGTGATGATCCCGAATTAAGCTTCGCAGGTATTGAGAAATATCAATTTCGCCAACAAGAAACTCGAATATTACCGTTGCTTGCGGCACAACATATTAAGACGCCTCGATATACTTTCATTAATGAGATTAAAGAACTAGAAGAGTTTTATGATTCTGTTCCGTATGGTGTGATTATTAAGCCTAATTGTGGTCGGGCAAATGTAGGCGTGGTAGCGGTTAAAGATAGAAGTAAAATCCCAACGGCTTTTGCTCAATCTGTTGAGCAATCTGGTGGTAATCAAACTCTTGCAGAAGAACTTATTATTTTCGATACAGAATATTCGTACGATGGTATTGGTTGTATGGCATTTTTAACGCAAAAAGTTTCCCAGAAAGGGGAATTTCCTGTTGAAATAGGGCAAATAGTTCCGGCGCAATGTGATGGCAGAAATACGATTGCATTACATAAAGCAGGGCAGGCAATGAATCTGATTTCAGGGCAGACTCTTGGCGCATTCCATAATGAGATTAAGCAAGATAGTAAAACGGGAGAAACTTTTCTGGTTGAAACTAATCGTAGACCAGCGGGTATGCGTATTTGGGATATGGCTAACCGGGTATATGGTATAAGCTTGCAGGAAATTTGGGTTGACCATTTAGTCAAAGGATTTAGTGATCGAATGATATTGCCTGAAGCAAAGGGAAGGGCATTTTTGATTAATTTGCTGGCAGGTAAAGATGGCAAGATTAATGGTAAATTCGATCAAACAGAAGTTAATGAACTATTATTAGCATCTGTTGATAATATTTTGAGTAGATTATGTTACGAAATTATTGCAATAAAAATTAATTTAGATAAGAATTCACCGGTTTATGAAACACCAAAAAGCAATAATGATTTCTGTGGTTACGTTTGTGTACATATTAATGATGAGCACGTCAAATGTGAATCCCTGATGAATGAAATTAATGATGCATGGAGGGATATATTGTCTAATTATATTTTATAATTTCGTATGGTTAGAGCCTTATTTGGGCTCTAATTATTATATGATTAGATTATATGCTATTGCTTTAGCAACTGCTGCAACTTTATTGGGAACCACTAATTTCTCCATGACATTGTTAATGTGGAAATTAACTGTTCTTGTTGAAATATCCAGTATATCGGCTATTTCAGCAGAAGTTTTTCCCTCACAAGTCCATCTTATGACTTCAACTTCTCTGGTAGAGAGCGTTGGAACAATGATTTTATCCTTTTTATTTTTTAGGTTATTAAATGTTTTTATGCATTCATTTGCCAATATGCCTAATACTCCTGCTTTATTAAGTATTTCATTGTGGGAAATAGAGCCTTCTTTTCTGGCAACTGAAAAAATTGACCTTTCTCCATGATAACCTTTAATTTTTATTGAAAGACTATTTTTAACTTCATTTTTATTTGAATTTGATTTTTTAATCATAAAGTCAGCGGCTTTTGATATTTTATCATTACAAACTGACGGAATAGAGAAAGTGTAATCACCATTCATTAATTGGTCGCTGTCGTGATTATTATCTTGATTATAATTGCTTGCAGTTTCTATATTTAGGTTGGTTATTAGAACATATTTTTTTGTCGTGAATGGATATTTTTCTTCCTGATAAATTGAGTAGAATTCAAAACCCAGATAGTTTATCGCGTTTAACAACCTCTTTTCTAATTCAGGCATGGTTTTGGACTTTTTAATTTCTGATAAAATCTCATTAAATGGTTTATTCATAAGATTTTCCTCATTATATAATATTTGCAATAAAATTAATTTTATATAAAAAATATTTTATTCATATAATCAATTATAAGTAAAAATTTTTAAAAATTGAATTTTTATATTGTAACCTTTAAGAAATAAATATGCTACTTAGAATTATATCTATTATTAGCTCTTATATATTTGGGCGACATGTATTTTCCTGGTGACATCTTCGGTTTACCCTGCTGCATAGCGCTGTTATGCTTGCAGGTCTAATTTAATTTGATCACAGGTATTTTCATGGCAAAACTTTCTTTTGACTCTATCGAAGCACAAGCTAGTTATGGGGTTGGCTTGCAGGTTGGTCAGCAATTACTGGAGTCTGGCCTGCAAGGTCTGGAACCTGAAGCGTTGTTAGCGGGGTTATGTGATGCGCTGGAAAATCATTCTCCAGCGGTGCCGGTCGATATATTGCATCGAGCCTTACGTGAAATGCATGAACGTGCAGATGGTGTGCGTCGTGAACGTCAGCAAGCTATGGCAGAAGAGGGTCAGAAGTTTCTGGCAGAAAACGCTCAGCGTGACGGTATAAGCACGACAGAATCTGGTTTACAGTTCTCTGTACTAAAACAGGGTGATGGTGCAATTCCTGCCCATACTGACCACGTGAGTGTTCATTATACGGGTCGTCTGATTGATGGCACCGTGTTTGACAGCTCAGTACAGCGTGGTGAACCGGCTGAATTTCCTGTAAATGGGGTGATTGCTGGATGGATTGAAGCATTGACGTTGATGCCTGTCGGTTCTAAATGGGAACTTTATATCCCTTATAATTTGGCTTATGGCGAGCGTGGTGCTGGTGCATCGATTCCCCCATATAGCACTCTGATTTTCGAGGTGGAATTGTTGGATATTCTGTAAGTTTTATCTAGAAGTAGGATTAAAAAATAGCCGGTATATCCGTCTCAGACTACTGACAAACCCATTTAAAAAGTGGGGGATATTTTCAAGCCATCGAAAATTTCAGCTAGGATGTTGCCGATGAACTGGCTTTCCCTCAATTTCCTAATTATTTCTTTAAATAGAGTCTTTGGCCCGCTAGCTTTTGCCATTTATCTGAAAAATAGACAGGAATGCTATTAGGAGTAGTAATAAAATTCTTACCGTTCCAATAAAAAGATCAATTGGTAATATAGTCTAAAATGATAACAGATGACTAACCGCAGAGGTGTGTGATGCTAGAACAAATCTGCCAACTGGCTCAGGAAGCTGGTGCGGCTATTATGACAATTTATCAGGATGAACATCCCCTGAAAGTTGATCATAAGCAAGATGATTCACCGGTGACTATGGCTGATATTGTGGCTCATAAAATAATTAAAGCCGGATTATCCCGTATCGCTCCGGAAATTCCACTGTTGTCGGAAGAAGAGCTTCCTAATTGGGAAGAGAGGCGTGATTGGAAGCGCTATTGGTTAGTTGATCCTCTGGATGGTACCAAGGAATTTATTAATCGTAATGGTGAATTTACGGTTAATATCGCCTTGATTGATGAGGGCGTTCCTGTGATGGGAGTGATATATGCTCCTGTGCAGGATACGCTTTATTCCGGGCAAGGGCGGCAGGCATGGAAAAAAGTCTGTGGAGGTCAATGTTTGCCGATTAAGATTCGTGATGCTAATCCACCAATGGTCGTCGTTAGCCGCTCTCATATGGATACAGAATTAGAAGATTATCTCAATCAGCTAGGTGAACATCAGACGGTTTCTGTGGGGTCTTCACTGAAGTTCTGTTTGGTGGCTGAAGGAAAAGCGCAACTTTATCCTCGCTTTGGACCCACTCATATCTGGGATACTGCGGCGGGTCATGCTATAGCCATTGCTGCTGGTGCTCACGTGACCAACTGGAAAGGCCAGACGCTAGATTATACGCCTCGTGAATCATTCCTGAATCCGGGATTTAGAGTAACGATTTTTTAATCGTGGTTGTTTTCTAGTAGATTTGTTTTTCAGCGGAATTGTGGTGATAAGGGCAAACGAAAACATACCTGTAAGTCGTTATCACCACGGGTATTTTTACTGTAGTTCCTTACGGACTAATTCAATGACCTGTTTGATTTCACTATCGTTTAACGCACCTTCTTTGGTAAACTTCGCTACGCCATTTTTGTCCAGGACAATAATGGCAGAACTTTTAGCTTCCAACTGCCAAGCTTTTTTGACCACACCGTTGCTGTCAGCGATAAACTGAGACCACGGAAACTCTCTTTTGCTATCTTCAATACTGCTGCGGACAAATGGTCCAGTGCCGAATATTGCATCATTGATATTGATGATGGTGGTTGTTTGGTATTTTTCTTTTGAAAAATCAGCGCGTTTTATTTCTTCTATCAGTGGAGCATTCATCTCTTTAGCTGCACTACGACCTGCAATATGTTGTATGACTCTCACTTTACCAATCAGTTTTCCACTATCCCAATTTTGGTAGCTAAACTTGTTATTGTTGAGTAACAACTCACCTTTATCAGAAACACTGATCGCAGGAACCTGTTGTTCCAGAGTGATGTTGTGGGCGAATGCTAAAGCAGGAGAACAAAGTAGCGCAGCATATAGCATAAAGTTCTTTATCATAATTTTTCCTTTGTAGGTTAATGTGACAATGCATGGATCTCTAGCATAGCGGGTATTAACTGATTTATCTCTTTAAAGAAGATCAAATTTTTAACATTAAGTAAGAGATAAAGTTACATAGTTATGTATATCTAAATATCTGTCATTTTATGTAAATTCAGTGCATAAAACTAAAAATGGAGGGAACAAAATCGGATAAATTCAGTCTATTATTCTACATAACGGTATGGTGTATGGAGTTGGTTCACCAAACGTAACCGTAAAAAGTATTTAGGAGGAAAAAAGCAGAGATGAAAATTTTTCACCGATATAACCCACTGAAAATTGCTCTCTACGTTAAAACTTTATTCCGTGGACGTTTATACATTAAAGATATGGGGGCTTTTGAATTCGACTGCGGCAAAATTTTACCGCCGAAGGTGAGAGATAAGCGCCATTTTAGTGTAATGAGCGAAGTCAATCAGCAAGTGCTACGTTTGCAGGCCGAAATAGGATAGATAACGAAAAAGAATCGGGTGCATACTGGTGTAATCTGCGCCACAAAATAACAATAAGTGGCGCTTAACATGAGAATACTAAACGGCCTTAGCTCAAGAATAGGCCGTTTTTATTTATCATCACTGATAGGCAGGTTTTGCGTTGGTGTCGTGGTGAGAGTATCAGTGATTTTTGTGACTAATAGCTGATCGATTTTGTAGTTATCAATATCGACAACTTCAAATTTGTAACCAGCAAACTTAACTGAATCAGTACGCTTTGGAATTTTACGCAACCGAAACATCATGAAACCTGCAATGGTTTCATAGTTACTTGAATCAGGAAAATTATCAATATCCAGTACACGCTGTACATCATCAATAGGTGTTCCTCCTTCTACTAACCATGAATTTTCGTCACGGATGATGATTTGCTCTTCTTGTCCTTGGTCGACTAAATCACCCATTAGTGTGGTCATAACATCATTAAGGGTAATCACACCCATTACCAACGCATATTCATTCAGGATAATAGCGAAATCTTCACCCGCTGCTTTAAAACTTTCCAGTACATCTGAAAGTGTCAAGGTATCTGGAATGATCAGCGCGTTGCGGATCTGGACACCTTTATTGAAGCTTAGGCTTTGACCACTTAGGACACGGTTAAGCAGATCTTTGGAATCCACATAACCGATAACGTGATCAATATCTCTATCACATATTAGGTACTTGGAATGTGGCTGGCTAGAAACCCATTGTTTGATACTTTCCTCACTTTCATTCTTATCGAAGTAAATGATATTTTCCCTTGAGGTCATGGCAGAAGGCACTGTGCGGGATTCGAGCTCGAACACGTTTTCAATCAGTTCATGCTCTTGTTTACGCAACACACCAGCAACAGCCCCTGCTTCCACAATCGCAAAAATATCATCGGATGTGATATCTTCATTACGCGCTGTCGGAATTTTAAAGAGCTTAAAGATAAGATCAGACAGGCCATTAAATAGCCAAACTAGTGGACGACAAACTGTCAGACAGAAACGCATTGGGTTAACGATTTTCACGGCGACTGCTTCAGGCTTAATCATGCCGATACGTTTTGGTGTCAAGTCAGCGAGCAAAATGAATATACTGGTCACAATGGTAAATGAGCAGATAAAGCCCAACTGGTCTGCCCATTCGGGGCGCATAAATTTCATGAAAAACGTTTTCAATGAAGGAGAGAATGCGGATTCACCGACAATACCTGCCAAAATTGCCACTGCATTTAGGCCGATTTGCACCACGGTAAAAAACATTCCCGGCGCTTCTTGTAATTTGAGGACATGGGCTGCGTTGACATTACCTTCATCTGCCATCAGTTTTAGTTTGATTCGCCTGGAGGCAGCAAGAGAGATTTCAGATAACGAAAAAAAGGCGCTTATCGCGCACAATAGAAATACTATTAAGAGACTATTTAGCATAAGGAATCCATGTTCTACCTCCGGTGGTAGGATAGGTTGTCATTAGAAAAGCACCGGAGGAAACAATAAAAATCATATAAAATAAAAAGTGACAACAAAAACTTAGAAAGCTATTGATTAGCTTAGTAATTATAACATTAATTAAATGTGGCGGCTAGTTTTTGTTCATTTTGGGTAGGCAAACACCAATACCGCCTAGCCCGCAATACCCCTCAGGATTCTTAAATAGATACTGTTGGTGATAGTCTTCAGCGAAATAGAATGGCCCCGCTTCTGTGATCTCCGTTGTAATAGGACGGTTATCGCCTTGTTGTTGCATTGCTTTTTGGAAACGTTCACGGCTGGCTAATGCCAATTCATGTTGCTGAGGTGACACGGTATAAATCGCGGAGCGATACTGAGAGCCAATATCCCCGCCCTGGCGCATCCCTTGAGCTGGATCGTGGTTTTCCCAGAAAAGTTTTAATAAGTTTTCGTAGTTGTTTTTTGCTGGATCGTAAACAATTCTAACAACCTCAGCATGTCCGGTCAGGCCGTTACAAACTTCTTCGTAAGTTGGATTCGGTGTTGTACCACCGCTATAACCTGCGGAGGTGGTGTAAATATCAGGTTGTTGCCAGAATAGGCGTTCTACGCCCCAGAAGCATCCCATACCAAAGTAGGCAACTTCCATATTTTCTGGAACAGGTTCTATCGTATGATCGGTAACAGCATGGTTAGGTGAAACCTTAAGTAGCTCAGTTCTGCCTGGTAATGCACTATGAGGATCAATAGATAGGCTTTTATTAGCTGAAGTTGGCACAATTCACTCCCGTAATTATTAAGTTTTCAGATATTGATAGATTGTATATATTGTAAACTTTACTCAAGATAAATTGATTATAGTTAAATTATTCCGATCAGGTTAGGAGTTCGCGTGTCGAGATACCCCGTTTTATGCTTTCTTTGTGTGTCTATCGTAACTCCCATTGCTCATAGTGCTAATCTTCGTCTGAAAATAGAAGGATTAACAGGTAAGTTGGAAAAAAATGCCCGAATTCATCTCTCCACTATCAGTACTGACGAAGTTGCGCCAGATGGCCGTTTTCGATCTCGTGTAGATAAAGCGATTCGTGAAGGCTTGCGCCCACTTGGTTATTATGAACCTATTATCGAATTTACCTATCAGGAAAATAAACCGCCAACTCGCTCGGTATTAACGGCAAAAGTTACTGCGGGCGAACCTGTGAGAATTGCCGATGTTAATGTTGTTTTAGAAGGTGGGGCTAAGACAGATGGAGATTATGCCAAACTTGTTAAAAGCAAAAGCCCAAAGAAAGGAACGATTCTAAATCATGATGAATATGAAAACCTTAAAGGTTCTCTGACCGGGCTCGCTATTAGGAAAGGTTATTTTGACGCGGTTATGAAAAAGAGCCAATTGGGTGTTGCCAAAGAACGGCATGAGGCATTCTGGGACTTTGTTTTTAATAGCGGTGAGCGTTATCACTTTGGTCAGGTGCGTTATCGTGGTTCACAGATCCGCGAAGACTATTTGAATCATCTAGTTCCATTCGAAGAAGGGGATTTTTATACCTCTGAACAATTGGCCGAATTGAATCGGCGGTTAGCAGAAACTGGCTGGTTTAATTCAGCAGTAGTCTCACCGGATTTTAATACCGCTAGAAAAAATGGTGACGGAATGCTTCCTCTTGAAGCGGTATTAACTCCACGTTCCAAAAACTATGTTGAACTGGGTGGGGGTTATGGATCTGATGTAGGGCCACGGGTAAAGGCGAAATGGACAAAACCGTGGCTTAATTCCCGTGGACACAGCCTTAGCACCAGCATCAACCTTTCTGCACCTGAACAGGTTATTGATGCTACCTATAAAATGCCGCTGAAGATGAATCCGTTAGAGCAATATTACGCATTGCAGACGGGGTATAAGCGTAAAGATATCAACGATACCGTATCAGATACCGCGACAGTAAATCTTTCCCGTAATTGGGATCTTTCAACGGGTTGGCAGTATGGGATCAATATGCGTTGGAGTCTCAGCCACTTTACTCAGGCTAATGTCACCAATACGGCAATGTTATTGTACCCAGGAGCGAATGTTAGCCGTATTCGCCAGCGTGGAGGAACGATGCCTTATTGGGGCGATAGCCAGCGCTATTCTATTGATATCTCTGATACTTTTTGGGGTTCTGATGTTGATTTCTTGGTGTTACAGGCGCAAAACGTTTGGATCAGAACTTATTGGGATAATCACCGTTTTGTTGCTCGGGGTAATTTGGGTTGGATAGAAACCAATGCATTCGAGAAGGTTCCACCCGACTTACGCTTTTTCGCTGGTGGTGATCACAGTGTTCGTGGTTACAGATATCAGAAAATTTCCCCTAAAGACGATAAAGGAAAATTGACCGGTGCGTCCTCACTAGTTGTGGGTTCACTTGAGTACCAATATAACGTAACGGGTAATTGGTGGAGTGCTGTTTTTGTTGATACCGGTGAAGCCATTAATGACATTAGAAAGAGCAATTTTAAAACCGGCGTGGGTGTTGGTGTGCGTTGGGCTTCTCCGGTCGGACCCATTAAATTTGACCTTGCCAGACCAATAGGGGATTCAGAATCCCGTAATATCCAGTTTTACATCGGGTTAGGATCTGAATTATGAGATGGATTAAAAAGGTCAGTATTACTTTTCTGCTGATGGTGACTTTGTTGGTTATTGTTGTTGCCGGGTTGGTAGGAACGCAATCTGGCCTGCATTTTATGATTAATAGTGCTGCTCGTTGGGTACCGGGACTAGATATAGCCAGCGTCAGTGGCGGTTGGCGTGATTTGACCCTGAAAGGCGTTAAGTATCAAATGCCTGGTGTTGATGTCAATGTGAATCAACTCCACCTTTCGCTTCGTCTTTCCTGCTTTAAAAACAGTCAGTTATGTATTAATGCATTAACGACAGAAGGCGTAATAGTTGCAATTAATACCAAACGATTGCCACCTGCGGGAGAATCGTCGCCAAAGTCAGCACCTTTAACTGAACTGAGGACACCATATCCGATTTCACTTGATTTGTTGTCCGTTAAAAATGCCACTGTCACTGTAAATGGCGTGGTATTTGCCCTTGATGAATTTAGAACCGCAGCTCAGTGGCAGCAAAAGGCATTAACGCTTAAGCCAACGAAAATTAATGGGTTGCTGGTGGGACTGCCAAAAACTCCCCCTGAACGGCTGAAAATAGCGGAAGCAGAGGAGAAAGCGAAACGAGGGACTGAACTGGAAAAATCGTTGGGAGAAATTTTGAAAAAATTATTCTCTCAACCGCTATTGGCAACATTACCAGAAGTGCCTATTCCACTGGATATGACTGTTGCAGGGATAAGTGGTAAGCAATTACGGCTGACGGGTGATACCAATATCACAATCAATGAGTTTTTACTGCAACTTAGCAATCAGGGGCAGCAGATTCAGCTCAATAAATTGAATGTTAAAATGCCGCAAGGTTCTCTTGCCATTAATGGTTCCGCGACTCTGGCACAGCAATGGCCGATAAAACTGGTAATAAAAGGTGAGCTAAGTCGACAAGAGATCCAAGGGCAAAAGGTTAATGTAAAGCTTAATGGCGCTTTACTGGAGCAACTCAGCTTAGGGCTGAATTTGTCTGGTCCTGTCAGTGCTAAACTTGATGCTCAAGCGGAACTGGCTAAGGTAGGTTTGCCAGTGAGGGTGACGCTTGAAAGCCAGCAACTGAGTTGGCCTTTAACGGGGAAGCCAGAATATCAGCTTGATAGCGTAAAAATGCGCCTCAATGGTAAGGCCAGTGGTTATGATTTGTCATTGCGTTCCGGTATTAACGGTAGTGAAATCCCGCCAGCATTACTTGTATTAGATGCCAAAGGTAATGAAGAACAGTTTAAGTTGACCCGTTTACGCCTGTCTGCTTTGCAGGGAAAGAGTGAGCTGGTAGGTGTGGCAGATTGGAGTAAGGCGGTAAGTTGGAATGCGGTGCTGACACTCTCCGGGATCAATACCGCTAAACAGTGGCCGGAATGGCCAGCCAAAATCGATGGGAAAATAGTTACCCGGGGTAGTTTACACGGTGGTAGTTGGCAGCTTCATATCCCGGAAATTACGCTGGACGGTAACGTAAAACAGAACGTAATAAAAGCCAAAGGTAAGATTTCTGGTAACGCGGCTGGTCAGTGGAATATTCCTCAATTCGAGCTGGCTTTAGGGCGCAATAAAATGAATCTCCAGGGACAATTGTTCAAACAGTGGAAACTGGATGGCGATATCCGTGCACCGAAGTTGGATGGTATATTTCCGGGGCTTGGCGGTGTCGTGAATGGAACGTTGAAATTACGTGGTAATATACAAGCACCTCAGCTTTTGGTTGATCTCAATGCTAACGGGTTGAAATGGCAGGATTTGCGCATTGATCGAGTGAATGTGAAAGGGGATGTACGTTCTGCTGAACAGATCCAAGGGAATCTTGCTGTTAAAGTCAGTGAGTTGAAACAAGCTGATTTGATTGTCCGTAATTTTACGTTGGATGTTAAGGGCAATGAGAAACAGCACAACTTGCAATTGAAGATTGACGGCAAACCGATTGCTGGTCAACTTGCATTGAATGGTAGTTTTGATCGTAAGCAACAGCGATGGAAAGGTAGCATTAACAATACCCGTTTTGACACCCCGGTTGGAGAATGGCGTTTAACTAAAGCGATAACTCTTGATTATCTTAATCAGCAGCAGAAAGTCACTGTGGGCCCTCACTGTTGGCTGAATCCACATGCGCAGCTCTGCGTACCTGAATCCATTGAAGCTGGCGCCAGCGGTAGTGCATCCATTGTTCTTGAACGTTTGGATCTTGCTATGATTCAGCCATTACTGGGGCCTGAAACATATTTGAAAGGTGTATTCAGTGGCAATGCCGACGTTAAATGGAACGCGGAAAGCGGATTGCCTCAGGCCAACGTTAATTTGCGTGGTGATGGGGTGCATGTTAGGCAGATGGTTGATGGCACTACATTACCGGTAGATTTCCAGACCCTGACACTCAATGTAGGCTTGAAGAATGGCACAGCAGAGTTGAATTGGTTATTTAAGATTATGGGAAATGGCCGATTCAACGGTGGCGTACAGGTTGCTGATCTTGCTGGGAGCCGTAAGCTGTCGGGAAATGTAGATATTCAGGATATTTCACTGGCGTTAATCAAGCCGATTCTTGGAAAAGGTGATAAAGCTGAAGGTCATTTGAATGCTCACCTGCTTCTGGGAGGCAATGTCAGAAATCCATTATTGTTTGGCCGGTTAGACTTGAGTGCACTGCAAGCTTCGGGCCATTGGATCCCATTTGATATTACTCAAGGGCAAATTGGTGTGAATTTTGATGGAATACGTTCCGTTCTTGATGGTGTTATTAAAACGCCGAAGGGTCAGCTTAACCTAAATGGTGATGCAGACTGGCGTAATGTGGATGCATGGCATGCACGAGTAACGGCTAACGGCGACAAGTTAAGAGTAGTTTTTCCACCAATGGTGAAAATTGATGTTAGCCCTGCTCTGGTGTTTGAGGCTTCTCCTCAGTTGCTGAAATTGGATGGTAGCGTTGGTATTCCTTGGGCGCGTATTACCGTGAAGGAGCTGCCAGAATCGACAGTTGAGGTTTCATCGGATGAAGTTATATTGAATGAGAATCTTCAGCCATTACAACAGAAAAAAGCGTCTATCCCGATTCAAAGTAACTTGACGATTCATATAGGAGATGATGTTCGTCTTAGTGCCTTCGGCCTTAAAGCACAACTTAAAGGCGATCTGATGGTTGTTCAAGATAAACAAGGCCTGGGTTTGAATGGTCAAGTTGATATTCTTGATGGTCGTTTCCATACTTATGGACAGGATCTGATCGTTCGTAAAGGGCTGATTATGTTCTCAGGCCCACCTGATCAGCCATTACTTAACATTGAGGCTATTCGTAACCCAGATTCTACCGATGGGCGGGTTATTGCAGGGGTAAGGGTGAGCGGTTTAGCGGATCAGCCAAAAGTAGAAATTTTTTCAGAGCCTGTTAGATCACAATTGGAAGCACTTTCTTATCTGTTGCGTGGTGAAGGGTTAGAGAATAGTAACTCGGACAACTCACAGATGACGGCAATATTAATAGGTTTGGGGGTTGCACAGAGTGGTCAGTTGGTGGGTAAGATCGGTGAAATATTTGGTGTTTCCGACTTAGCACTGGATACTCAGGGGGTTGGCGATAAATCACAGGTAGTTGTTAGCGGAAAGATTACAAAAGATCTGCAAGTTAAGTATGGTGTTGGTATATTTGATTCACTAGCAACATTAACCTTACGCTATAGGTTAATGCCTAGGTTGTATCTGGAAGCGGTGTCTGGTATTGATCAGACATTGGATTTGCTCTATCAGTTTGAGTTTTAAAAATGCGAATTATTGTTTATGGCAGCTTACGGCGCAAACAGGGCAATCATCATTGGATGACCGATGCTCAATGGTTAGGTGATCATCGGCTGGAAGGCTATGAGCTATATGACCTTGGGCATTATCCTGCCGTTATCCGTGGTGACGGAAGTATTGAATGTGAGGTATATCGAATCAATTCTACTATACTGACAGAATTAGATGATTTGAAAGATAATTCGCGGGAGTATGTAAGGGAATTGATTCAGACACCGTATGGCAATGCATGGATATATCTTTATCAGTTTCCAATAACCGGTTTACGGCGGATAAAAAGTGGTGACTGGTTGAAGCGCCATGTGGAAGAGTAAATAAAAATCCTTTTTTGTCATAAAAAGGGAGTATGGTATTAAAAAACCTCTGCCGGTGATGTTCCCCAGAGGTTTTTTAATTATTTAAACAGAGAAAAGTTATTTCTTAGCGGCCCGTTCGAAAGAGGAGATAATTTCTGCTTTAGCAGCTTCGACATTATCCCAACCATCAACTTTAACCCATTTACCTTTTTCCAGATCTTTATAGCGCTCAAAGAAGTGAGTGATCTGAGCGCGCAGTAGTTCTGGTAAATCAGTCACATCTTTAATGTGATCATACTCTTTGGTTAGTTTGCTATGTGGAACTGCAACCAGTTTCGCGTCTTCACCTGATTCATCAGTCATTTTCAGAACGCCAACCGGACGGCAACGGATCACAGAACCTGGTTGTAGTGGGTATGGTGTGGGAACCAGAACATCAACCGGGTCACCATCCAGAGATAAAGTGTTGTTGATGTAACCATAGTTGCATGGATAGAACATCGTGGTAGACATAAAACGGTCTACAAACAGCGCACCAGATTCTTTATCAATTTCATATTTAATCGGATCTGCATTTGCAGGGATCTCAATAATGACATAGATATCTTCAGGCAGTTTTTTTCCTGCTGGTACTAAGTTCAGGCTCATGAAAGTTTCCTTTATTTCAAACCAGAATAGAGTGGGGAGTATTATAGCCAAAACATTTTTTAAAGTACTCTCCATTTTTCTGACAAGTAAGCAGGGGTATTTTAACCTCATTAGTTAAAATTAAAAAAGCGACGAAAAATCCCGCCGCTTATCCGTCATTAACCGATGAAATTACTCATCTGGGAACTCAGCCATAAAACTCTCGGCTTTCTCTACCATCGATTTACTGCCCACAAAGAAAGGGACGCGTTGATGCAGTTTGGATGGGATGATATCCAGAATGCGATTAGCTCCATCACTGGCTTTACCGCCAGCTTGTTCAGCCAGGAATGCCATTGGATTACACTCATACAGCAGGCGTAATTTTCCTGATGGATGGCTGGCGGTACTTGGGTAAATGTAGATGCCGCCTTTCAGTAAATTGCGGTGGAAATCAGCAACCAGCGAACCAATATAACGGGTGGTATAAGGGCGCTGAGTTGCTTCATCTTGTTCCTGGCAATATTTGATGTATTTCTTCACCCCCATAGGGAATTTGATGTAATTCCCTTCGTTGATGGAATACATATTGCCATTGGGTGGGAACTGAACTTTCTCATGGGAAAGACAAAATACTCCCAAAGAAGGATCGTAAGTAAAGGCGTGTACCCCACAGCCGGTGGTGTAGACCAGCATAGTTGAAGAACCGTAAACAACATACCCGGCGGCGACTTGACGATGACCTGGTTGCAGGAAATCTTTTTCAGTCACTGGCTGGCCGATGGGGGTAATACGGCGGTAGATAGAGAAGATAGTACCGACGGAAACGTTTACATCAATATTTGAAGAACCATCTAATGGGTCCATCAAAACAACATATTTTGCGTTTTCAGCGCGGTCTCCTTCGAAAATAACAATATCATCTTCTTCCTCTGAAGCGATCCCCGCAACTTCACCGCGTGCTTTCAGTGCTGCTTTGAGTTTTTCATTAGCATACAGGTCCAGTTTCATCTGCACCTCGCCTTGGATATTGGACACACCGCTGGTTCCTAAAATATCCACTAAACCGGCTTTGTTGATATCACGGTGAATGATTTTTGCTCCGAGCTTAATAGCGGAAAGCAATGCAGTGAGTTCACCTGTAGCGTGAGAAAAATCGTGCTGCTTTTCGACGATGAATTCGCCTAATGTTTTCATGACGAAAGTCCTGAATGTGATTTGATAGTGGTTTTAGAGTGTCCATTGCACTCTTACGCGGGCAGTTTAGCCAAAGAAAGGGATGATTCATAGGCTATTCCATTTCTTATCTTGCTTTTGATGGTTAGAATAGTGGCTAACTTCATGCTATGGAATAGGAAATCAATGCGTATTCATATTCTTGGTATCTGCGGCACTTTTATGGGGGGACTGGCAATTTTGGCTCGTTCTCTTGGTCATGAAGTGACTGGTTCTGATGCCAATGTTTATCCACCAATGAGTACCTTACTGGAAAAACATGGGATTAATCTGATTCAGGGATATGACCCGGCACAGTTGGATTCTGTGCCAGATATGGTCATCATCGGTAACATTATGAGCCGTGGGAATCCTTGTGTAGAAGCTGTGCTGGAGCGTGGGCTCCCTTATACTTCTGGCCCACAATGGCTGCATGATTATGTTTTGTCAGAACGTTGGGTGCTGGCGGTTGCAGGGACGCATGGCAAGACAACAACTGCGGGTATGTTAGCTTGGATTTTGGAAGCTTGTGGTTATAAACCAGGTTTCTTAATCGGTGGTGTTCCGGGGAATTTTGAAACATCAGCTCAGATCGGGGAAAGCTCGTTTTTCGTAATAGAAGCTGATGAATATGACAGCGCTTTTTTTGATAAACGATCTAAGTTTGTGCATTACAGCCCACGTACGCTGATCATGAACAATCTGGAATTCGATCATGGCGATATTTTTGGCGATCTGGCTGCTATTCAGAGGCAGTTCCACCATCTTGTCAGGATCGTTCCGGGTAGTGGTAAGATTCTTGTCCCGGATAACGATATTAACCTGAAACAGGTTTTGTCTATGGGCTGTTGGAGTGAGTTGGAACTAGTGGGTGAAACCGGTAACTGGCAGGCAAAAAAGATCAGTACAGACAGCCGTCATTATCAGGTGTTTTATGGTGGCAAAGTTGTCGGAGAAGTGAACGGGTCGCTGGTGGGTGAACATAATATGCGCAATGGGTTGATTGCAATTGCTGCTGCACATCATGTTGGTGTCCAGCCCGCAGATGCCTGTTGTGCTTTAAGTGAATTTATTAATGCCCGTCGTCGCCTTGAACTACGTGGTGAGGAAAACGGTGTTGCTGTTTATGATGATTTTGCTCATCACCCGACAGCAATTCTGGCAACACTCGAAGCCCTGCGTAGTAAGGTTGGAGGAACAGCCCGTATTATTACCGTACTGGAACCGCGTTCAAATACGATGAAAATGGGTGTGAGTAAGAATGAGATCGCACCAGCATTAGGGCGTGCTGATAAAGTATTTTTATTCCAGCCAGCTAACATTAAATGGCACGTATCAGAAATTGCAGATCACTGTGTTCAGCCAGCGTATTGGAGTGCTGATATAGATTCACTGGTGCATATGATTGTTGATAAGGCGCAGCAGGGGGATCATATTCTGGTTATGAGTAATGGAGGGTTTGGTGATATTCATGAAAAATTACTCTCTAAGCTGAATAAAAAAGCTTATCAATCCTGAGAATAGCAGTGGGAAAATGAATCGCGCCATGTTGGCGCGTTCATTTAAAGCTCTTGTTCGAACAACCCAAGGATGGCTCCACGCAGCTGTTCTGTTGTGGAATCTCTGGTGAGTGTAACGAAGATGGTGTCATCACCTGCAATACTGCCGAGTATACCTTCTGATTTACCAAGAGAATCTAGCAGACGAGCAATAAGTTGAGCAGCACCAGGGCTTGTGCGAATCACAACTATAGGATGGTTGTAATCAACGTCTAATACTAGATTTTTTAGTGGGCTAGTGGCAGTAGGAACACCAAGCTCAGCAGGCAGGCAGTAAACCATCTCCATTTTAGCATTACGGGTGCGAACAGCACCAAATTTAGTCAGCATTCTAGAGACTTTGGATTGGTTAATGTTCTCAAAACCTTCTTCCAGTAAAGCAGTGACAATTTCACCTTGAGAGCTAAATTTTTCTTCTTTCAATAACGCCTTGAAAGCTTTTACTAAGTCTTCCTGTTTAGAGGGAGTGCGCATATTTCACCATATTCAATCAGCTATGAAACTTGTATTATGCATATAAATGAATTTTTATGCAATAATAATGATTTTATAGCCAATTTGAACCGTGCAAAGTTGGTCTTATGTTATATAGAAATTCATAAAATATGAATATGGAAATTTGCTTTTTTAGCCGGTTATCAAGTAAATATATTGTTAATCAAATGATGTTGTTTGGCGTTGTTGTTGGGTGTAAGGTATTTAGCCAATTGTTTCGTAAAATCATAAGGAAATTCTCAAAATAGTGTCCGTTATCTCATTAACAGATAAGCATTTTGCCTAGAATACGGCGACTTTTGCGTCCCACTATTAGAGCGTAAGTCCACAATTTGGTTGTTAACCGATTGTTTTCAAAAACGTAGTAATCTATGGTTCTTAACTAGATGAATTCACAGCATTTTAAAGTATAAACGATTTAAGGAGTATCAGGATGAAAGTTGCAGTTCTCGGTGCAGCCGGTGGTATTGGTCAGGCGCTTGCTCTTCTACTAAAAACCCAGCTTCCTTCAGGTTCAGAACTTTCTTTATATGATATCGCTCCAGTGACACCTGGGGTGGCTGTTGATCTGAGCCACATTCCAACGGAAGTGAAAATTAGAGGCTTTGCTGGTGAAGATGCAACTCCAGCGTTGGAAGGAGCAAATGTTGTATTGATTTCTGCTGGGGTTGCCCGTAAACCAGGTATGGATCGTTCAGATCTGTTTAATGTTAATGCGGGGATCGTTCGTAACCTGGTAGAACAAGTGGCTAAAACTTGCCCGAAAGCACTGATTGGGATTATTACTAATCCAGTCAACACAACTGTGGCTATTGCAGCCGAAGCGCTGAAAAAAGCAGGTGTATATGACAAAAACCGCCTGTTTGGTGTTACAACGCTGGATGTTATTCGCTCTAATACTTTTGTTGCTGAATTGAAAGGTAAAAAACCACAGGAAATCGAAGTACCCGTTATCGGTGGTCATTCTGGTGTGACAATCTTACCTCTGTTGTCTCAGATCCCTGGTGTGAGCTTTACTGATGAAGAGCTGGCTGCCTTAACTAAGCGTATTCAGAATGCCGGTACTGAAGTCGTTGAGGCTAAGGCGGGTGGAGGATCTGCAACTCTGTCTATGGGGCAAGCTGCGGCTCGTCTGGGCCTCTCTTTGGTCCGTGGCTTACAAGGTGAAAGTGATGTTGTGGAATGTGCTTATATTGAAGGTGATGGTAAATATGCTCGCTTCTTTGCCCAGCCAGTTCGTTTGGGTAAAAATGGCGTAGAAGAGCGTTTGAACGTTGGTGAGCTGAGTGATTTTGAACAGAAAGCACTGGAAGGCATGCTAGATGTATTGAGAAAAGATATAGAATTAGGCGAAAAATTTATTAATAACTAATTAATATATTTTATAAATAAAAAATATATATCTATGAAACAATAAAACCGCTGGTATAGCGAATTACCGGCGGTTTTTGTTCAGCTAATATAATTCGTTAGCTAATTATTTGTTTGTTCGCGTACTTTCCTTTCTAATAATTCTCCAGTATTTGGATCAAAATAACGACTTGGCCAAATTTCTGAAGGGTGTATTTCCAGATAATTCGCAATTATCCATTCTCCCTTTGGCCACGGACGAGATAGTGCATTCGCCAGGGTCGATGAGCTGAGTCCTGCTCTGCGTGATACCTCAGCTAAGGTTGTTCCCCGCTTGCGTAAAGCTGCAATTATATCGGCAGGATGCCAATCAGATTTCCTTGAAATCATTTTTAATCCTTTTTTTATTAAATTTGATGCTATGTTAGTGGTATAAATAACAGGTATGCATGAGAGCAATAACGAACTTAAACCTGTTATTGAGAAATAAAATAGCATTATTTTTCCAAAAGTATTTCCAAATTTTTTCTTAAAAACTTCTTTTTTGAACTTGGTTACAAAAATAGAGAAACGTGATGAAAAAAGAGTGGTATTCGGCCAAGGAGTTAATCGGCGTGGGTGAGTTACCTGGATCACCACAAGGAGTTAATGCCAGAGCAAAGCGAGAGGAGTGGTTACGTCAGAAAAGACAAGGTGTACAAGGTAAAGCAGTCGAGTATCACTACTCCTGTTTCCCGGAAACGACCATTGCAGCATTGGAGCTTCATGAATCATCTTCTGAATATCAGGTGCAGAAGCAAGATCCTTTGTCGATTTGGGTTGGTGCTTTTCATCAGTTATCAGAATCTGAGAAACAGGCTGTGATAGCCATAATTTTACGGGATGGTATCAGAAGTTTTTTAGAAAAACTTTCTGTTATTTAGCCCATTTTTGGAAATTAGAAATGCCAACTAACTTGGATTCTTCTTCATTATCCCGGTGCAAAGTGAGAAGAAAAGTATGAAAAAAGAATGGTACTCAGCTAAAGAGCTGGTTGGTATTGCCGGACTTCCTTCTTCGCCACAGGGGATAAATCTGATGGCGAGGCGGGAAGGATGGGAATATAGACGTAAACGGGGTGTTCAGGGCAAGGCTCTTGAATATCATATAAATAGTTTGCCTGAAGATGTACTTAATGTGCTATCCGTAGGGGAAAGTACTATTGATTATACAAACAAACGACAAGACCCATTCTTAATTTGGATTGAGGCTTACTATCAATTAACTAAAGTTGAGCGGGAAAAAATTGTGAAATTTATTCTTCGGGAGGGGCTCGCAAAACTTATTGGTTATATTGATGTAGGTGTTGAAGACGCAGAAAAAAACCTGGAGTCAGATTAACCCCAGGTTTCGTTCTATCGATTAAGAAAGGCGTTGTACGGCAATATGGGCTAACCCCACGAGTGCTTGCTTGTATGGGGAGTTTTCCAGTGCCTGCAAAGCAGCTATTGCTTTATCTGCTTCTTCCTCTGCTCGTTTACGGGTATATTCCAGTGAACCGCACTGTTTCATGGTTGTTAGTACGGTTTCGAGTAAATGGCGGCCATTACCTTTTTTAATTGCTTCACGGATAAGTGCTGATTGTTCTGGAGTGCCATGATTCATAGCGTGTAGCAAGGGCAATGTCGGTTTACCTTCGTTAAGATCATCACCGGTGTTTTTGCCTAATGTATCGCTATCAGCATTATAATCCAGTAAATCATCAATCAACTGGAATGCAGTACCTAAATAACGTCCGTAATTTTGTAAAGCCATTTCTTGCTCTGGGGTGGCGTTAGATAGAATTGCGGAAGAGTGCGCGGCGACTTCAAACAATCGGGCTGTTTTACTGTAAATCACCCGCATATAATCATCTTCAGAAATATTTGGATCATTGCAGTTCATCAACTGTAAAACTTCGCCTTCAGCGATAACATTGGTTGCCTCTGACATCAATTTAAGAACTCGCATGGAGTTAAGCGCTGTCATCATCTGGAAAGAGCGCGTGTATATAAAATCACCAACCAGCACGCTTGCTGCATTACCAAACATGGCATTGGCAGTCGCTTTGCCACGTCGCATGTCTGATTCATCCACTACATCATCATGTAACAGAGTCGCTGTGTGGATAAATTCAATTAATGCAGCAACAGTAATATGCTTATCACCCTGATAACCCAATGCTCTGCTAGCCAGGATGGCAATGATTGGGCGAATGCGTTTTCCACCACCACTGATTATGTAGTAGCCCAACTGATTGATAAGAGTAACGTCAGAATTCAACTGACTAAGAATGGTTTCATTTACCGCTGCCATATCATCAGCGGTTAGCTTGATAATGGATTCTAAATTCATATTTTTTCGGCTATGGGTTTTAATGCAGAGTTATGTTCATATTAACATTAAAATAGTTATTGCTGTGTCTTGATTGTACTCGAAAAACAGTCTAAATAAATGACAATTCAGCAACTGTGTTTTTTTATCATCTGCTCTAATTCTGCTCTTGTCTTCTTAGGCTTTTTTGCGTAGAATTCGCGCCCTATTATGAATATTTATAGTGCGCTCTGGAATGATATTTAAGGGGGCGTGCGGAAAGCGGAGTTTATATGTACGCGGTTTTCCAAAGTGGTGGTAAACAACACCGAGTCAGCGAAGGTCAAACAATTCGCCTGGAAAAGCTGGACATCGCAACGGGTGAAACTGTTGAGTTTGACCAGGTTCTGATGGTCGCTAATGGTGATGACATCAAAATCGGCGCTCCTGTCGTTGAAGGCGTTAAAATCAAAGCTGAAGTGGTTGCCCACGGTCGTGGCGAGAAAATTAAAATCGTTAAGTTTCGTCGTCGTAAACACAGCCGTAAGCAGCAAGGCCACCGTCAGTGGTTCACCGATGTTAAAATCACTGGCATCGCTTAAGATTTAGGAGAGCAGATTAATGGCACACAAAAAGGCTGGCGGCTCAACTCGTAATGGCCGCGATTCTGAAAGCAAACGTCTGGGTGTAAAACGTTTTGGTGGCGAGTCTGTATTAGCAGGCAGCATCATTGTTCGTCAACGTGGTACTAAATTCCACGCTGGCGATAACGTTGGTTGTGGTCGTGATCACACCCTGTTCGCATTAGCTGACGGGAAAGTTAAATTCGAAGTTAAAGGCCCGAAAAACCGCAAATTTATCAGCATCGAAGCTGAATAAGTTTTTCGAGTTATAAACCGAATCAGAAGCCCTGCATGTGTTGCGGGGCTTTTTATATTCTAAAGTACGCCATCTCTGGGTAACACGGCCGTCCAGCACTGTAATGGCTATCATACGGAGAAAAAATATGAAATTTGTAGATGAAGCCAGAATACTGGTTGTTGCAGGGGATGGTGGCAATGGTTGTGTCAGCTTCCGTCGTGAAAAATATATTCCGAAAGGTGGGCCAGACGGTGGGGATGGTGGGGATGGTGGGGATGTTTATCTGCTAGCAGATGAAAATCTCAATACACTGATTGACTATCGTTTTGAAAAATCTTTTCGGGCAGAACGTGGACAAAATGGCCAAAGCCGTGATTGTACAGGCAAGCGTGGTCAGGATACCACGATTAAAGTCCCTGTTGGGACCCGTGTCCGTGATGCAGCAACCGGTGAGGTTTTAGGCGATATGATTCGTCATGAACAGCGTCTAATGGTAGCAAAAGGTGGATTCCATGGGCTTGGCAATACCCGCTTTAAATCTTCTGTTAACCGGGCCCCTCGTCAAAGAACGATGGGGACTTCAGGTGAAACTCGTGAATTGATGCTGGAACTGATGTTGTTGGCAGATGTTGGTATGCTAGGGATGCCAAATGCAGGCAAATCCACCTTTATCCGTGCTGTTTCTGCCGCTAAACCAAAAGTTGCAGATTATCCATTTACCACTCTGGTACCAAGCTTGGGTGTAGTAAGGATGGATAACGAACAAAGTTTCGTTGTGGCTGATATTCCAGGGCTCATTGAAGGTGCTTCCGATGGCGCTGGCTTGGGTATTCGCTTCTTGAAACATCTGGAACGTTGCCGGGTATTGCTGCACTTAATCGATATTTGTCCTGTTGATGAATCAGATCCTGTTGAAAATGCCCGGATTATTGTCAACGAGCTACAGCAATACAGTGAAAAATTGGCAGAGAAACCACGTTGGTTGGTGTTCAATAAAGTTGATCTGTTGGAGCCAGAAGAAGCTAGACAGCGTGCCCAAGCTATTGCTGATGAATTGGGTTGGGAAGGCGACTTTTATGTGATCTCAGCGATAAATCGCCTGGGAGTTAAAGCGCTTTGCTGGGATATTATGGAGTTTATGAAAACTCAGCCTCGTAATATGAGCAGAACAGAAGGTGAAGCTCAGCCTGAGAAAGTTGAATTCATGTGGGATGACTACCATAAGAAGCAATTGGAACAGGTTTCGGAAATAGACGATGACTGGGATGACGATTGGGACGAAGATGACGATGAAGGCGTTGAAGTTATTTACAAACACTGATTTTTTCACTTTCTCATCATAGCTAAGGGCGCCATCTTTGTGGCGCCAATTTTATCAGTTGTGTTGGTATAAATCTTTATACAGCCTGCTTTCGAATCGAATTAAAGGGGCCCGACGGTTGCGATGCTCTTTTGGCGGTACGGCGTAAGCAGAAATAAATTGTACGAAAGCAACTTGTTGACCGCTAGCAGTGGTTATAAAGCCAGCTAAGTTATAAACTCCTTGCAGGGCACCGGTTTTAGCCGAAACTTTTCCGTTTACTCCTGCTTCGTCCAGCCCTCCTCGGTATCTTAATGTGCCATCATGACCCGCTAATGGCAGCATGGAAATAAAATCTAATTCTTGATCATGTTGAGCAATAAACTGTAATACTTCCATCATGGTTGCTGGAGTAATCAGATTATGGCGGGATAATCCTGAGCCATCCACCATCACGGTATTTCCTAGATCGATACCCGCTTTTTGTTTTAATACTTGCCTTACCGCATCAGAGCCTGAACGCCAGGTTCCTGGTATATCAAAGTGTTGTCGGCCTATTATCCGAAATACGGTATCAGCAATCATATTGTCAGATTTTTTTAGCATGACTTTCAGCAGATCATGTAATGGTGCTGATTGATTTTGAGCCAGAACTTTTCCCGGTTCAGTTGGTAAACTTTGGCGTTTAAGATTACCTGTGATTTCAATTCCTGCAATTTGCAATTCATTTTTGAGGATTGCCCCCGCATAGCTGGTACCATTTTGAATCGCGAAAGCCAGTGGCAACGGTTCACTGCGTTGAGTAAGGCATCCGGTAAGAGTAAAACGGTTCAGTTCTCCGGGAACGACGTCCAGTTCGCAGTACTGGCTTTCAGGAGAGCCTTTTGCCAACGTTTTAACTTCGCTGAACATATTTACGGGATAAAAGGATGCTACGCGGATAAATGCAGTATCACCGGGGCGTTCAGCACTATATAGCGAAACTGAAAAACAATTTCGATCTACAATTGCGGCAGCAGGGGGAGCGCTGAAACATTGGGTCATGTCATTCCATACCCAACCGGGAGCTTTATCGTGGCTGGCAAAGGTGGAAACATCTATCAGAAGATCGCCGTCAATTTTTTCCACGCCAGATTGTTTCAGAACTGTGACCATATTGCGAAGTTGTTGACGGGTCAGTGTCGGATCTCCGACAAAACGAGCAATCAAATTCCCTCTCAGGACGCCGTTTGAAATTTTTCCGTGACTTTCCAATGTGGTGATAAAGCGATAATCTTTACCCAGTTGTAACAATGCTGCAAGAGCTGTGACAACTTTCAGCGTACTTGCTGGTAGAGCCATTTGTTGCCCGTGATAATCAATTAACGGGGTACTGCTACCCGCTTTTTGAGCGATTAACGCCAGATTAGTACCATCAGGCAGATATTGCGTATATTCCTCAACAGGTGTGGCGTTTGCGTTGGGTGTAGTCAGATACAGAGCGGTAACGCAAATTAATCTGCCGGCAATTTTAAAGAAGGACATAAATTTCGCATATGGATGTAGACATACCACAATACTAAGGCGCAAAGTGGGGAAAAGTAAACGATGACCCATCACCAAGTCTACGTTAGAATGATATATTAATATGTAAAATATGATTGTGAACTCTGGGTAGTCCTATGGTTTGCACTATTGTTTATTGTCTGTAAGCCCGCCCGATAAGGTGTGCTCATTGTGCTGTTATCTGAAAACATCAGGATGATGCTGGTTTTTTGCTCAGAAAAGATTTAGAGGATTAATAAATGAAACAGATTCCAATGACGGTACGTGGCGCGGATAAGTTGCGCGAAGAGCTAGATTATCTAAAGAACGTACGTCGTCCAAAAATTATTTCAGACATTGCTGAAGCGCGTGAACATGGTGATCTGAAAGAAAACGCTGAGTATCATGCTGCTCGTGAACAACAAGGTTTCTGCGAAGGCCGTATTCAGGAAATCGAAGCTAAACTTTCTAATGCACAAGTGATTGATGTCACAAAGATGCCCAAGGCTGGACGTGTTATTTTTGGGACTACAGTTACGGTTTTGAATGTTAATACTGATGAAGAGCAGACTTACCGGATTGTGGGTGATGATGAGGCGGATATTAAAGAAAATTTAATCTCAGTGAATTCACCAATTGCCCGTGGTTTGATAGGTAAAGAAGTTGATGACGTTGTTATTATCAAAACACCAGGTGGTGAAGTTGAATATGAAATCCTGAAAGTTGAATATATTTAACTTCGGGATTGGCCTGTTGCTATTGATTTACGTTAGGTAAAGTTACATAAGGATCGTGGAAAAGTAAAAAAGGCCGAATATGGCCTTTTTTATCATAATATGCGCACCGCATTTTATATAAATGTGGTTTGATTATTTAGGTAAAATAATTTTGCGTTCTTCCGATTGGCGGTAAAGAACTAGAGTTTTACCGATAATTTGCACATTATATGCACCGGTCTCGCGGACAATTGCATCGGCGATCAAATTTTTGGTTTCGCGATCTTCGCCTGCGATTTTGACTTTGATAAGCTCATGGTGTGACAGCGTTTGTTCAATTTCGGCCAACACACCCTCGGTCAGGCCGTTATTACCAATCATGACGACAGGTTTTAGCGGGTGAGCGAGACTTTTCAGGTGTTGTACTTGTTTTTTGTTAAGGGCCATTGTTTTTTTGCTTAGTTAGGATTGAAAACGAGACATTCTACCGCCATCTCATCTCTATCACCATAAATAGTGTGTTGTGGTTTTGGTGTATGGAGCAATAGATATCTGGCTCTTTATTCGTAGTATAGTTGGAAAGGACAATGGCCAATAAAAAACGTTCGGCAAGCTCCAGTCGCTGGTTACAAGAACACTTTAGTGATAAATATGTTCTGCAAGCACAGAAAAAAGGGCTTCGTTCTCGCGCTTGGTTTAAACTTGATGAAATTCAACAAAGTGACAAAATTTTTAAGCCTGGCATGACCGTTGTCGATTTAGGCGCAGCTCCTGGTGGATGGTCTCAGTACGCAGTGAGTCAAATTAGTGATAATGGGCGAGTGATTGCCTGTGATCTTTTACCGATGGATCCCATTGTTGGCGTCGATTTCCTTCAGGGTGATTTTCGTGATGAACTTGTATTGAAAACATTGCTTGAACGAGTTGGTGATAACAAAGTCCAGGTCGTCATGTCGGATATGGCACCCAATATGAGCGGAACACCTGCGGTCGATATTCCTCGATCCATGTATCTGGTTGAATTGGCGTTAGATATGTGTCGTGATGTGCTGGCCCCTGGGGGGAGTTTTATTGTCAAAGTGTTTCAGGGAGAGGGCTTTGATGAATACCTGAGGGAAATGCGCTCCCTATTTACGAACGTGAAAATTCGTAAGCCAGACGCTTCGCGGGCCCGATCGCGTGAAGTATACATTGTAGCGACAGGGCGGAAACTATAGTACCCTGAATGCTATTTGTTAACACAGTTGTAATATGAGGTTAATCCCTTGAGTGACATGGCGAAAAACCTGATTCTCTGGTTAGTTATCGCAGTTGTGCTGATGTCGTTATTCCAGAGTTTTGGTCCCAGCGATTCCAATAGTCGTAGGGTGGATTACTCTACCTTCATCAATGAATTAGCCCAGGATCAGGTGCGCGAAGTTCGTATCACAGGTCGTGAAATTAACGTTAGTAGGAAAGATAACAGCAGATACACCACTTACCTACCAGTACAGGATGAAAAACTGCTAGATACGTTACTGAATAAAAACGTAAAAGTGGTTGGTGAACCCCCAGAGGAACCAAGTCTGCTAACTTCTATTTTCATTTCCTGGTTCCCGATGTTACTGCTTATTGGGGTCTGGATTTTCTTTATGCGTCAGATGCAGGGTGGTGGCGGTAAAGGGGCAATGTCTTTTGGTAAAAGCAAGGCCCGTATGCTGACAGAAGATCAGATTAAAACCACTTTTGCTGATGTTGCTGGTTGCGACGAAGCGAAAGAAGAAGTTGGTGAACTGGTGGAATATCTGCGAGAACCAGGCCGCTTCCAGAAGTTAGGTGGAAAAATTCCGAAAGGTATTCTGATGGTTGGGCCTCCGGGTACGGGTAAGACTTTACTGGCAAAAGCAATTGCTGGTGAAGCGAAAGTGCCGTTCTTTACTATCTCTGGTTCTGACTTTGTTGAAATGTTTGTTGGTGTTGGCGCATCCCGTGTTCGTGATATGTTCGAGCAGGCGAAGAAAGCAGCACCTTGTATCATCTTTATTGATGAGATTGATGCGGTGGGCCGTCAGCGTGGTGCTGGTTTGGGTGGGGGTCATGATGAACGTGAGCAGACTCTGAACCAGATGCTAGTTGAGATGGATGGTTTTGAAGGCAATGAGGGTATTATCGTTATTGCCGCGACTAACCGTCCCGACGTACTTGATCCTGCGTTGTTGCGTCCTGGTCGTTTTGACCGTCAGGTTGTTGTTGGTTTGCCAGACGTACGTGGTCGCGAGCAGATTCTGAAGGTTCATATGCGCCGGGTTCCTCTGGATACTGATGTTGATGCTTCTGTCATTGCTCGCGGTACTCCTGGATTCTCTGGTGCTGATTTGGCTAACCTAGTGAACGAAGCTGCTTTGTTTGCTGCCCGTGGTAACAGACGCGTAGTTTCTATGGTTGAATTCGAAAAAGCGAAAGACAAAATCATGATGGGCGCAGAACGCCGCTCTATGGTGATGACGGAAGAGCAAAAAGAATCAACTGCTTATCATGAAGCAGGCCATGCCATTATTGGCCGTCTGGTTCCTGAGCATGATCCTGTTCATAAAGTTACCATTATTCCGCGAGGTCGCGCTTTGGGTGTGACTTTTTTCCTACCGGAAGGCGATCAGATCAGCGCTAGTCGCCAGAAGTTGGAAAGCCAGATTTCAACCTTATATGGAGGTCGTCTGGCGGAAGAGATTATTTATGGCCCAGACAGCGTTTCTACTGGTGCATCTAACGATATCAAAGTGGCGACATCAATTGCCCGTAACATGGTAACTCAGTGGGGGTTCTCGGAAAAACTTGGCCCATTACTCTATGCAGAGGAAGAAGGAGAAGTGTTCCTTGGCCGTTCAGTTGCTAAAGCTAAACACATGTCTGATGAAACTGCTCGTCTTATTGATCAGGAAGTTAAGGCAATTATCGATCATAACTATCAACGTGCTCGTCAGATTCTGATGAACAACCTTGATATTCTGCATTCGATGAAAGATGCATTGATGAAGTACGAGACTATTGATGCTCCCCAGATTGATGACTTAATGAATCGTACAAATGTTCGTCCACCAGCAGGATGGGAAAGTGATAGCGGCAGCAGTAATAGCAGTCGCTCAACAGGTAATACACCTCCTCCACAGGCTGCAAAACCAACTGATGATATCAATACATTGGCGCAAGGTGGTGAGCAAGTAGGGCAGTCAGGAAATAAAGATCAGTAATTGTTCCATTGTTTCGTAGTCTGATTTGATATTCATGAAACCCCAGGTAAGTCCTGGGGTTTTGACATTGAAGGTAACCTAACATGAAACTCAGAGCCAGAGACAATGTTCTCGATCTTTCCCGCCCACAAGTAATGGGTATTTTGAATGTGACTCCAGATTCATTTTCTGATGGTAGGGCTCATAATACTCTGGATATGGCCTTACAACATGCTGAGAAGATGATTAATGAAGGCGCTGCGATCATTGATATCGGTGGGGAATCTACCCGTCCGGGAGCTGATGAAGTTAGTGAACAAGAAGAAGTGGATCGTGTTGTTCCGGTTGTTGAGGCTTTAGCTCAACGATTTAATATCTGGATTTCTGTTGATACCTCGAAAGCATTGGTGATGAGTGAGTCAGCAAAAGCTGGCGCCCATTTGATTAACGATATTCGTGCATTACAAGAGCCTAGTGCTTTGGAAAGCGTAGCTAAATCTGGCTTACCCGTTTGCTTGATGCATATGAAAGGCCAACCACGTACTATGCAGGATGCTCCACATTATGAAAATTTGTTAATAGAAGTGAACCAATTTTTTACTGAGCAAATTAAACGTTGTGTGATGGCAGGGATAACAAAAGATAAACTTGTTCTTGATCCTGGCTTCGGTTTTGGCAAGAACTTGACGCATAATTATCAGTTACTGGCACATTTAAACCAATTTCATCAATTTGGTTTACCTGTGCTAGCAGGAATGTCACGTAAATCTATGATAGGTCAGTTGCTTCATGTGCCGCCACAAGAAAGGGTTATCGGTAGTGTAGCTTGCGCAGTTATCGCTGCTATGCAAGGAGCGCAAATTATCCGGGTACATGATGTCAAAGAAACCGTGCAGGCAATGCACATTGTCGGAGCAACACTTTCAGCGAAGGAAGAAAAGAAATTATGAGTAACCGCAAATATTTTGGTACCGATGGTATCCGTGGCAAAGTGGGCGATAGCCCAATTACGCCAGATTTTGTGTTAAAGCTTGGTTGGGCTGCGGGTAAGGTACTGGCTCGTCATGGTTCTCGTAAGATCATTATCGGTAAAGATACCCGTATTTCTGGCTATATGCTGGAATCTTCTTTAGAAGCAGGTTTAGCTGCGGCTGGTTTATCTGCTTCGTTCACTGGTCCTATGCCAACACCTGCTGTTGCTTATCTGACCCGAACTTTCCGTGCTGAAGCTGGAATTGTTATCTCTGCTTCTCATAATCCTTATTATGATAACGGTATTAAATTCTTCTCTATTGATGGTACGAAACTGCCGGATGATGTGGAAGAAGCGATTGAGGCTGAAATGGAAAAGCCACTGACTTGTGTGGAATCCGCAGAGTTAGGGCGCGCAAATCGTATTGTTGATGCTGTTGGTCGTTATATCGAATTCTGTAAAGGTACATTTCCAAGTGAGCAAAGTCTTAATGGATTGAAAATTGTACTTGATTGCGCTAACGGTGCGACTTACCACATTGCTCCAAATGTACTCAGAGAACTAGGGGCTGATGTTGTGACGATTGGCTGTGAACCAAACGGTATCAATATTAATGAAAAGTGCGGTGCTACCGATGTTCGTTTGTTGCAACAACGTGTTGTAGAAGAGAAAGCAGATGTTGGCTTGGCATTTGATGGTGATGGTGATCGCGTTATTATGGTTGACCATTTGGGACAGAAAGTTGATGGCGACCAGATCCTTTATATTATTGCCCGTGAAGCATTGAGACAAGGACAACTGCGTGGTGGCGTTGTTGGTACGCTGATGAGTAATATGGGATTGGAGTTAGCATTGAAGCAGCTTGGTATTCCATTTTTGCGTACTAAAGTGGGTGACCGTTATGTGCTGGAAAAATTGCAGGAAGAAGGCTGGCGTTTAGGGGCCGAAAACTCTGGTCATGTTATCTTACTGGATAAAACAACTACGGGTGACGGCATTGTTGCTGGCCTTCAGATTCTGAGTGCTATGGTACGTAACCATATGAGTTTGCACGATCTGTGTAGTGGTATGAAACTTTTGCCGCAGGTGCTGGTAAATGTTCGTTTCTCCGGTTCACACGATCCACTTAAATCGGAAAGCGTAATGAATACTACTAAATCTGTTGAAGCTGAATTAAATGGCCGTGGACGGGTATTGTTACGTAAATCTGGTACTGAGCCATTGATTCGTGTCATGGTAGAGGGTGAAGATGATGTACAAGTCACTGCTTTGGCCCATCGTATTGCTGATGCAGTGAAACACGCTGGTTAATTTGTTGTTTTTTTCTTCAAGTAATTCTGATTATTGAAATTAACCTTGCGTATCAGATGTGGTTTGGTTAGTATTCAGACCCACTCGGTCAGGTGATTAGCCTGTTTGAGTGGGTGATGCAGTATAAGGTAGCCACGTAAACCGTGGTAAACCCCACGAGGACATAGGTACGACATATGTATGAAGCTCTTTTAGTTGTTTTCTTGCTAGTTGCTATAGGGCTAATTGCCTTGGTTATGCTACAGCAGGGTAAAGGTGCTGATATGGGTGCTTCCTTTGGTGCGGGTGCCTCTGCAACGCTGTTTGGTTCATCGGGCTCTGGTAACTTTATGACTCGTATGACTGCGCTTTTCGCCACTCTGTTTTTTATTATTAGTTTGGTGCTTGGAAATATGACAAGTAACCAAACGGGTGTAAGCAGTAAATGGGAGAACATTGGCGAGCCTGTTAAAGCTGAGAAACCGATGGAGACTCCGACGGCCCCGGCAGCACCAAATAGTGATATTCCGCAGTAATCGTCACAAGAAAGAATTGAAATGGGGTTGTTTAATCAGCGATAACCTCATAGTAGTGCCGAGGTGGTGAAATTGGTAGACACGCTACCTTGAGGTGGTAGTGCCCACACTAGGGCTTACGGGTTCAAGTCCCGTCCTCGGTACCATTATTCGGATAGCTTGCGTTTTTGCAGCTATCGGCGTAATATTTGCCACGTTTTCGAACGCGGGATGGAGCAGCATGGTAGCTCGTCGGGCTCATAACCCGAAGGTCGTCGGTTCAAATCCGGCTCCCGCAACCACTTCTTAAATTAAGATGCACCTTTTTGAACGAAATAATTCAGCAATATTTGAAATATTGGTTCTGATTTAAAGGGGCATAAAGTGAGTGGTTGAAGCCACTGGCAGCAAATAGGGTCCAGTTGCATAAAGCCCCGAATTTCGGGGTTTTTTGTTATTTGACAACAGAACTACTGGGCTAATTAGCCCTTTTTTTATGTCTTGGGGGTGGGCTTGTCCACATTAGAGCAAAAATTAACAGCGATGATTTCAGCACCAGTTGAAGCTTTAGGCTTTGAGTTAGTCGGCTTGGAGTTTATTCGTGCACGTGTTTCTACATTGCGGATTTATATTGATAGTGAGAATGGTATCACTGTTGATGATTGTGCTGATGTTAGCCACCAGGTCAGTGCGGTATTGGATGTCGAAGATCCTATCTCAGTGCTTTATAACCTGGAAATTTCTTCACCTGGCTTAGAGCGTCCATTGTTCACGGCTGAACATTACCAGCGTTTTATTGGTGAGGAAGTCAGTCTGGTTTTACGTATAGCAATGCAAAACCGTCGGAAATGGCTGGGCATTATCAAAACTGTCGACGGCGAAATTATCACGGTTACGGTGGATGGAAAAGATGAAGTGTTCGCACTGAGCAACATCCAGAAAGCGAACCTGGTACCCCACTTTTAAAGTTCGGATGAGGCAACTAGGATGAATAAAGAAATTCTGGCTGTTGTGGAAGCGGTTTCCAACGAAAAATCCCTTCCACGCGAAAAGATCTTCGAGGCGCTGGAAACAGCATTGGCCACAGCCACCAAGAAAAAATATGAACAAGATATTGATGTTCGTGTCAGCATTGACCGTAAATCTGGCGATTTTGACACTTTCCGCCGTTGGTTAGTTGTTGAAGAAGTGACTCAGCCGACTCGTGAAATTACGCTGGAAGCGGCTAGATTTGAAGAGCCTGAAATCGATTTGGGTAGCTATACCGAAGATCAAATTGAATCAGTAACGTTTGATCGTATTACAACGCAAACCGCTAAACAGGTTATTGTACAAAAAGTACGTGAGGCTGAGCGCGCTATGGTTGTTGACCAGTTTCGCGAACAGCAAGGTGAGATCATCACCAGTGTAGTTAAGAAAGTCAATCGTGAGAATATCACTCTTGATTTGGGCAATAATGCTGAAGCCGTTATCCTTCGCGAAGATATGTTACCAAGGGAAAATTTCCGCCCAGGTGACCGAGTGCGTGGTGTACTGTATGATGTTCGTCCTGAAGCGCGAGGTGCGCAACTGTTTGTCAGTCGTTCCCGCCCGGAAATGCTGGTTGAACTGTTCCGTATTGAGGTTCCGGAAATTGGTGAGGAGCTAATTGAAATTAAAGCTGCTGCCCGAGATCCGGGCTCTCGCGCTAAGATTGCAGTAAAAACGAATGACAAGCGTATCGATCCGGTAGGTGCTTGCGTTGGCATGCGTGGTGCGCGAGTACAGGCTGTTTCCAGTGAACTGGGCGGCGAACGAATCGATATCGTACTGTGGGATGATAATCCTGTTCAGTTTGTCATTAATGCTATGGCTCCGGCTGATGTTGCATCTATTGTTGTCGACGAAGACAAGTGTACGATGGATGTTGCCGTTGAAAGCAACAACTTAGCGCAGGCTATTGGCCGTAATGGTCAAAATGTGCGTCTGGCTGCGCAGTTGTTGAAAAAACACCGTGGTGATGACAAATGGGAATTAAATGTCATGACTGCTGAAGAGTTACAAGCAAAACATCAGGCAGAAGCTCATGCTTCTATTGATACATTCACTAAGCATCTCGATATTGATGAAGAATTTGCTACCGTTCTAGTCGAAGAAGGGTTCTCAACTCTGGAAGAATTGGCCTATGTACCAATTAAGGAACTTCTGGAAATTGAAGGCCTTGATGAGGAAACTATCGAAGTCCTGCGTGAACGTGCGAAAGCTGCTTTAACTACTCTGGAACTGGCTCAGAAAGAAAGCCTCAGTGATAAACAACCAACTGAAGAGTTGTTAAATCTGACTGGTATGAATCGTACTCTGGCATTTGACCTGGCTGCCCGTGGCATCTATACGCTGGAAGATCTTGCCGAGCAGGGTATCGACGACCTATCTGATATTGAAGGTTTGAATGATGAGAAAACAGGCGAGCTCATCATGGCTGCCCGAAATATCTGTTGGTTTGGCGATGATGCGTAATAAACCGTAGCAGGAAGGAACAGCATGACAGATGTAACCGTAAAATCACTGGCAGAAGAGATACAGACTTCGGTTGATCGCCTGGTACAGCAATTTGCTGATGCAGGGATTAAAAAAACCGAAACTGATTTTGTCTCCCAGAAAGAAAAAGAAGCTTTACTGGCACATTTGAACCGCGAACAAGGTGGTTCAGCTGGTAAACCCGATAAATTAACATTGCAGCGTAAGACACGTAGTACGTTGAATGTTTCAGGCACCGATGGTAAAAGCAAACCGGTAGCCGTTGAGGTCCGCAAAAAGCGTACATATGTGAACCGTGATGCAGTTGAACAGGCTAAAGCGGAAGATCAGGCGAAGCGTGAAGCGGAAGAGCAAGCACGGCGCGAAGCAGAAGAAAAAGCGCAACGCGAAGCTGAAACAGCAGCGAAGAAACTCGCTGAAGAGCAGGCTAAACGTGAGGCAGAAGACAAGGCCAAACGTGAAGCAGCTGAAAAAGCTAAGCGCCCGGCAGCGGAAAATGAAAAAGTGACCAATCAACATACCGAACATAAACAAAAACCAGCACAGACTGATAAAACAACTCAAAGTGAAAAAGCACGCCGTGAAGCAGAAGCTGCCGATCTTAAGCGTAAAGCAGAAGAAGAGATGCGTCGTAAGGTAGAGGAAGAAGCTAAACGCGTTGCTGAGGAAGCTCGTCGTATGGCTGAAGAGAATCAGGATAAGTGGTCAAGTGATTCAGATTCCATTGATAGCGATGATTATCATGTCACTACCTCCCGTCATGCCCGTGCAGCAGAAGACGAAAATGATGCTAAAGTTGAAGGTGATCGTCGTGCCCGCAGTCGTAGTGGTAAGGCTACTCGCCAGAAGAAAAATAATAAACATTCTGAATCTAAAGCAGATCGTGAAGAAGCCCGTGCAGTTGGTCGTACAAAAGGCAAGCAACGTAAAACCAGTACATTGCAACAAAGCTTCAATAAGCCTGTAGCTGCTGTTAACCGTGATGTTGTGATCGGTGAAACTATTACAGTTGCTGAATTGGCGAATAAAATGGCTGTCAAAGGTTCTCAGGTCATCAAAGCCATGATGAAAATGGGTGCAATGGCAACTATCAACCAGGTGATCGATCAGGAAACTGCACAGCTGGTTGCTGAAGAAATGGGTCATAAAGTTATCCTGCGTCGTGAGAATGAGCTGGAAGAAGCGCTGATGAGCGACCGCGATATAGGTGAAGCTGTTGCTGAATCGCGTGCGCCGGTTGTGACCATCATGGGTCACGTTGACCACGGTAAAACTTCTCTGCTGGATTATATTCGTTCTACGAAAGTTGCTTCTGGTGAGGCGGGTGGTATTACTCAGCATATCGGTGCTTACCATGTTGAAACTGAAAGTGGCATGATTACTTTCTTGGATACCCCAGGGCATGCTGCATTTACTTCAATGCGTGCACGCGGTGCAAAAGCTACCGACATCGTGGTCCTGGTTGTTGCTGCTGATGATGGCGTGATGCCTCAGACTATCGAAGCTATTCAGCATGCAAAAGCAGCGAATGTGCCTGTAGTTGTTGCGGTTAACAAGATCGACAAACCAGAAGCTGATCCGGATCGCGTGAAGAGTGAGCTTTCTCAGCACGGTGTTCAGCCTGAAGAATGGGGTGGTGAAACTCAGTTTATCAATGTATCCGCTAAAGCGGGTATTGGTATTGATGAATTGCTGGACGCAATCTTACTTCAAGCTGAAGTTCTTGAACTAAAAGCAGTCCGTTCTGGTATGGCAAGCGGCGTTGTTATCGAATCATTCTTGGATAAAGGCCGTGGTCCGGTCGCGACAGTGCTGGTTCAGGAAGGTACTTTGAACAAAGGTGATATAGTACTTTGTGGCTTTGAATATGGACGAGTTCGGGCAATGCGTGACGAGCTAGGTCGTGAAGTGTTCTCTGCGGGGCCATCTATTCCAGTGGAAATCCTTGGCCTATCCAACGTACCTGCGGCTGGTGATGAAGCAACGGTTGTACGTGATGAGAAGAAAGCTCGTGAAGTTGCTCTGTATCGTCAGGGTAAATTCCGTGAGGTCAAACTGGCTCGCCAGCAGAAATCTAAACTGGAAAACATGTTTGCTAACATGGAAGAAGGTGAAGTTTCTGAATTGAATATTGTTCTGAAATCTGATGTTCAGGGATCATGTGAAGCGATCCGCGAAGCATTGGAACAATTGTCTACTGATGAAGTGAAAGTGAAAATCATCGGCTCTGGCGTAGGTGGTATTACTGAAACTGATGCAACACTGGCTGCTGCTTCTAATGCAATTATTCTAGGCTTCAATGTTCGCGCCGATGCTTCTGCACGCCGAGTTGTTGAAAATGAAAGTTTGGATCTGCGTTATTACTCTGTTATCTATAGCCTGATTGATGAGGTTAAACAGGCAATGAGTGGTATGCTGGCACCTGAATATAAACAGCAGATCATAGGACTAGCAGAAGTTCGTGATGTGTTTAAATCACCGAAATTTGGTGCGATTGCAGGTTGTATGGTGACTGAAGGTACTATTAAACGTAATAATCCAATTCGCGTGTTGCGTGATAACGTAGTGATTTATGAAGGTGAATTGGAATCCCTTCGCCGCTTTAAAGATGACGTTAACGAAGTCCGTAATGGCATGGAATGTGGTATCGGTGTTAAGAACTACAACGATGTTCGTGTTGGTGACATGATCGAAGTATTTGAAGTTATTGAAGTTAAACGATCTATCGCTTAATTCCTACCACTGGTTAATTTCATTATTGGGGGGCTTTTGCCCCCCAAATGTCAGGAGATATAACAATGGCAAGAGAATTCAGTCGTACTCAGCGCGTTGCACAGGAAATGCAAAAAGAGATTGCCATCATTTTACAGCGAGAAGTGAAAGATCCCCGAATCGGTATGGCGACTGTTTCTGGCGTTGAAGTTTCTCGTGATTTGGCTTATGCCAAAGTATTCGTCACTTTTCTGAATGTGTTGACTGAAGAACATGATTCCGATGTGGTAAAGAATGGTATTAAGGCATTGAATGAAGCTTCTGGTTTTATTCGCTCTCTGTTGGGTAAAGCAATGCGTTTGCGTGTCGTACCAGAACTGACTTTCTCCTACGATAATTCCCTGGTAGAGGGGATGAGGATGTCCAATCTGGTTACTAATGTTGTAAAGAATGATGAACAGCGCCGGGCTTCTGCGGATCACAAAGAGGAGAAGTAATGGGGCATCGTCGTCGTGGTCGTGATATACATGGTGTGTTGTTACTGGATAAGCCGCAGGATATTTCTTCTAATGATGCGTTACAAAAAGTAAAACGTATTTTCAACGCTAGCAAAGCTGGTCACACTGGCGCGTTGGATCCACTGGCAACCGGTATGCTACCGGTTTGCCTTGGTGAAGCGACGAAGTTTTCCCAGTTCTTACTTGATTCTGACAAGCGTTATCGAGTGATAGCTCGTCTTGGTCAGCGAACTGACACATCTGATTCACACGGGCAAATCATCAGTGAAAGGGCAATCCAGCTAAGTCAGGTTCAACTTGATGCAGCTTTGGATAAATTCCTTGGTGATATCATGCAAATTCCTTCCATGTATTCTGCACTGAAATATCAGGGAAAACCATTGTATGAGTATGCTCGTCAGGGTATTGAGGTAGAACGCGAAGCACGGCCAATTACAGTCTATGAATTACAGTTTATCCGTTGGGAAGATGATGAACTGGAATTGGAAATACACTGTTCGAAAGGCACTTATATTCGCACTATTATTGATGACTTAGGTGAATTATTAGGCTGTGGTGCTCACGTTATTTATTTAAGACGTTTACAGGTAGCGAATTATCCAAATGATCGCATGGTGACACTTGAGCAATTATATGAATTACAACAGCAAGCCAAAGATCAGGAAATACCTGTGGGCGAATTAATTGATTCATTACTATTACCAATGGATAGTGCAATTGCTCATTTCCCAGAGGTTAATTTGATTCCAGTAGTTGCGGCTTATTTTAAACAAGGTCAGGCGGTGCGCAGTGCCAAATCCCCAGCTTTAGTTGAAAGTATGGTACGTGTAACTGAAGGTGATGAACGGAAATTCATTGGCATTGCTGTTATCAATGATGATGGGCTTGTTGCTCCCCGCCGTTTAGTTGTTGAAAGCCGGGATTAGGGTATTTTGGGTTATCTTGCGCTTAACTTATTTGCAGCGTAGAATGGCGCAGTTATATGTTGGGTGGCTGAATTAGAGATCGGCACCTGTAATTTTAGTTTATATATTTTTGGAGTTGTAATATGTCTCTAAGTACTGAAGCAAAAGCGCAAATTATTGCTGAATTTGGTCGTGATGCGAATGACAGTGGCTCTAGTGAAGTACAGATTGCTTTGTTAACTGCACAAATTAACCACTTGCAAGGCCATTTTTCAGAGCACAAAAAGGATCACCACAGCCGTCGTGGTCTGCTGCGCATGGTTTCTCAGCGTCGTAAACTTTTGGACTATCTGAAGCGTAAAAATGTAACAAGTTACACTGCGCTGATTGGGCGTCTTGGCCTGCGTCGCTAATCAAGCAAGTTTCAGTGGAAAGGGGCCATATATGGCCCCTTTTCTTCTGAGAAGCCATCATAGATAACAGCACAAAAATGCTGGTGGTGGTTTTTGTTAAGGCTCTTCAGTTACAGAGGTTCGCGCGGCTAATGAGAGTGCTTAAGGGAGTAAGACCTGTCGTTAGTCGCGAGGATGTGGCATGGAGAGATCATTCATTGTTGTCTGCTGAATATAAAAGGCAATATTAACGAAAGGATATTATTTTGCTGAATCCGATTGTTCGTAAATTTCAATATGGTCAACATACCGTTGCTATCGAAACAGGTATGATGGCCCGCCAGGCCACAGCTGCTGTCATGGTCAATATGGATGACACGGCTGTATTTGTCACTGTTGTTGGCCAAAAGAAAGTAAAAGAAGGTCAGGATTTCTTTCCACTGACTGTTAACTATCAGGAGCGTACTTATGCTGCTGGTCGTGTTCCAGGCAGCTTCTTTCGTCGTGAAGGTCGTCCTGGTGAAGGAGAAACGTTAGTCGCTCGTTTGATTGATCGTCCTCTGCGTCCTCTGTTCCCGGAAGGTTTCCTGAACGAGGTGCAGATTGTAGCAACAGTTGTTTCTGTTAACCCGCAAGTTAACCCAGATATTGTTGCAATGATCGGTGCTTCTGCTGCGTTGGCACTATCTGGTATCCCGTTCAATGGCCCAATTGGTGCTGCTCGTGTTGGTTATATTAATGATCAGTATGTGCTGAACCCAACCAGTGATGAGCTGAAAAATAGCCGTTTGGATCTGGTGGTTTCAGGTACTGCTGGTGCTGTTCTGATGGTTGAGTCTGAAGCAGACATTTTAACTGAAGAGCAAATGTTAGGTGCGGTAGTATTCGGCCATGATCAACAACAGGTGGTTATTGATAACATTAATGCGTTGGCTGCGGAAGCAGGCAAAGAAAAATGGAATTGGGTGCCAGAACCTGTTAATCAAGCGTTGCATGACCGTGTAGCTGAATTGGCAGAAGGCCGTCTGGGTGATGCTTATCGTATCACTGAAAAACAGGAGCGTTATGCTCAGGTTGATGCTATCAAAGAGGAAGTTACGGCAGCGCTGTTGGAACAGGATGAGGCTTTAGAAGAAGCTGAAATCCATGAAATTTTGGGTAGCTTAGAGAAAAAAGTTGTTCGTAGCCGAGTCTTGTGTGGTGAACCACGTATTGATGGTCGTGAAAAAGATATGGTGCGTGCATTGGATGTACGTACTGGTGTTCTGCCCCGAACTCATGGCTCTGCGCTGTTTACCCGTGGTGAAACTCAGGCTTTGGTTACTGCGACTTTGGGTACGGAACGTGATGCACAGATCATTGACGAGTTGATGGGAGAGCGTACAGATCGTTTCCTATTGCACTACAACTTCCCGCCATATTCTGTTGGTGAAACAGGTATGATGGGTTCACCAAAACGTCGTGAAATTGGTCATGGTCGTCTGGCTAAACGTAGTGTGGCGGCAGTTATGCCAAAAGCTAACGAATTCCCATATACCGTTCGGGTTGTTTCTGAAATCACGGAATCAAACGGCTCGTCTTCAATGGCATCTGTTTGTGGGGCATCTCTTGCGTTAATGGACGCGGGTGTGCCGATTAAAGCTGCTGTTGCTGGTATTGCAATGGGGTTAGTGAAAGAAGGCGATAATTTTGTTGTTCTGTCTGACATCTTGGGTGATGAAGATCATTTGGGAGACATGGACTTTAAAGTAGCGGGTAGCTGTGAAGGTATCAGCGCGCTGCAAATGGACATCAAAATTGAAGGCATTACCCGTGAAATTATGCAAATTGCTCTGAATCAGGCAAAAGGTGCGCGTTTGCATATCCTGAGTGTAATGGAACAGGCAATTAACAGCCCACGTAATGATATTTCTGAATTTGCACCACGTATTCATACCATTAAGATCAATCCTGATAAGATCAAAGATGTTATCGGTAAAGGTGGTTCAGTTATCCGTGCACTGACAGAAGAAACTGGTACTACCATTGAGATTGAAGATGATGGCACAGTGAAAATTGCTGCAACTGATGGTGAAAAAGCAAAACATGCCATCAGTCGCATTGAAGAAATCACTGCTGAAATCGAAGTTGCTCGTGTTTACATTGGTAAAGTAACCCGCATCGTTGATTTTGGCGCGTTTGTTGCTATCGGTGGTGGTAAAGAAGGTCTGGTACATATTTCTCAGATTGCTGATAAGCGTGTTGAGAAAGTGGCTGACTATTTGCAGGTTGGTCAGGAAGTCTCAGTTAAAGTTCTGGAAATTGATCGCCAGGGTCGTGTTCGCCTGAGTATTAAAGAAGCGACAGTCGGCGTAATTGCCGAGGATACACCACTGGCTCCACAATCAGCAGAATAAATTTGATGTTATAAACGGCGTCTTGTAAAAAAGCGCCGTTTATAGACTCAGGGCAGGAGGCCCAATAAATGCAATATGGGTGATAGGGCATTCTTAATCAATGTCTGACTTTCGGGAGTAGGAAATGAATCTTTTTCTGCGCTGGTGTTATGCTGTAGCAATACTTCTTTTGGCAGGATGCAGCAGCAAGGATTGGCGTAAAAACGAAGTTTTTGCTATTCCGTTACAACCTTCATTGCAACAAGAAGTCATTCTGGCTCGTATGGAACAGATTCTTGCGAGTCGGTCATTGACAGAAGATGAGTACGCACAGCTTTTATATGAGAGAGGTGTGCTGTATGATAGTCTCGGGCTAAGGGCTTTGGCACGGAATGATTTTTCTGTTGCCTTATCTATTCGGCCTAATATTCCAGAGATTTTTAATTATCTGGGAATTTACTTCACACAGGTTGGCAATTTTGATGCCGCCTATGAAGCGTTTGATTCTGTATTAGAGCTTGATCCAACTTACAATTACGCGCGTCTTAACCGTGGCATCGCGTTGTATTACGGTGGTCGGTATAAGTTAGCGCAGGATGATCTGCAGGCGTTTTATCAAGACGATCCAAATGATCCTTTCCGTTCGTTGTGGTTGTACCTGGTGGAAAAGGAATTTTATCCTAAAGGGGCGATGGTGAACTTGTCGCAACACTACGAAAAAGCGAACCGGGGGCAATGGGGCTGGAATATAGTTGAATTCTATTTAGGCAAAATTAGTGAATATACATTGATGAACCGCTTGAAAGAGAATGCAACGGATAACACTTCGCTCGCTGAGCATCTCAGTGAAACTGACTTCTATTTAGGTAAACATTACCTAAGTCTGGGGGACAAGGATAGCGCATCTGCGTTATTCAAGCTGACGGTAGCTAACAATGCACATAACTTTGTTGAGCACCGCTATGCATTGTTGGAATTGGCGCTGTTAGGCCAGGAACAAGATGACCTATCAGAATCGGACCAGCAATAGCTGACGAACATTTCGAGATTGATTTGCAAAGTCCATCATCTTGACCGATGAGGGCTTATTTGTTCGTTTAATTAAATACTTTGAGCCAGTTCACATTTTAAATGAAAATGACCGAAATTTTTTTCGATGCGTTATGTAGACTGGCCGCCATAACTAATGAGGCACCATTACATGACCACTGAGACTGAAATCTCTTTTGCTGATCTGGGTTTATCAGCACCTATCCTTTCTGCACTGGAAGATCTTGGCTATGAAAAGCCATCTCCAATTCAGCAACAATGTATTCCCCATTTATTAAATGGCCGTGACGTACTAGGTATGGCGCAGACGGGGAGTGGTAAAACAGCGGCATTCAGTTTGCCTTTATTGCATAACATCAATGCTGAGTTGAAAGCTCCGCAGATCCTTGTGTTGGCACCGACCCGTGAACTGGCGGTACAGGTAGCCGAAGCGTGCGCAGATTTTTCTAAACATATGCGTAACGTGAATGTTGTTGCACTGTATGGTGGGCAACGTTATGACGTTCAGTTACGTGCTTTACGTCAAGGGCCACAAATTGTTGTGGGTACACCAGGACGTCTTCTGGACCATCTGAAGCGTGGTACGTTGGATCTGTCTAACCTGAGCGGTTTAGTTTTGGATGAAGCAGACGAAATGCTGCGTATGGGCTTTATCGAAGATGTTGAAAACATCATGAGCCAGATCCCTGCTGAACATCAGACTGCGCTGTTCTCTGCAACTATGCCAGAAGCTATTCGTCGCATTACTCGTCGTTTTATGAACGATCCGCAAGAAGTGCGTATCCAAGCGAGTGTAACGACCCGTCCTGACATCAGCCAGAGCTATTGGTCTGTTTACGGTATGCGTAAAAATGAAGCTTTGGTGCGTTTCCTTGAAGCAGAGGATTTTGATGCCGCGATTATTTTTGTGCGCACCAAAAACGCAACGTTGGAAGTGGCAGAAGCACTGGAGCGTAATGGCTACAACAGTGCGGCGCTAAACGGTGATATGAACCAGGCACTGCGTGAGCAGACATTGGAACGTCTGAAAGATGGCCGTTTGGATATTTTGATTGCAACTGATGTTGCAGCGCGTGGCCTGGATGTTGAACGCATCAGCTTGGTTGTTAACTATGACATTCCAATGGATGCGGAATCTTATGTTCACCGTATTGGCCGTACTGGCCGTGCAGGTCGTGCAGGTCGTGCGCTGTTGTTTGTAGAAAACCGTGAACGTCGCTTGTTACGTAACGTTGAACGTACAATGAAGCTGACTATCCCGGAAGTTGAACTGCCAAATGCTGAATTGCTGAGTCAGCGTCGTCTGGAAAAATTTGCTACTAATGTACAGCAGCAATTGGAAAGTAGCGATCTGGATCAGTACCGTACTCTGTTGTCTAAACTGCAACCTGCAGAAGATTTGGATATAGAAACGCTGGCAGCCGCATTATTGAAAATGGCACAGGGTGAGCGCCCGTTGATTCTGCCTCCGGATCCGGTTCGTCGTCCTCGCCGCGAATTCAACGAACGTGATGATCGTCGTCGTAGTGGCTTTGATGATCGTGGCGAACGTAGTGATCGTCCTCGTCGTGAACGCCGTGATGTCGGTGAAATGGAGTTATACCGTATTGAAGTGGGTCGCGATGATGGTGTTGAAGTTCGTCATATCGTTGGTGCGATTGCTAACGAAGGTGATATCAGCAGCCGTTATATTGGCAACATCAAATTGTTTGCAACGCATTCCACGATTGAATTGCCAAAAGGCATGCCAGGTGATTTGTTATCCCACTTTACCCGTACCCGCATTCTGAATAAGCCAATGAATATGCAGTTAATGGGTGATGCACAGCCATTTGAACGCCGCGAACGTCGTGGTGGTGGGCGTAACGGCAATGGTAACGGTAACGGTAATGGCCCCCGTCGTGATCGTGAGAGTTTCAATGGTGGTGGCCGTCGCTTCAATGGTGAACGCCGCAGTGGTGAAGGTCGTGGTGAAAGCCAAAGCCGTAGCAGTTTCCGTGGTCGTGGTGATGATCATGGTTCATCTGCTCCACGCCGTCGTTATAACAATAGTAACGCACAGTAATCACCTGGACTGATATTTAAATAGTAAAGCGGCTCTTTTTACAGGAGCCGTTTTTGTTGCCAGTTAATTGCTTCAATATTTTTATAATAAAAAAAGCTGCTTTTTATACAAAAGGCAGCTTTTAATATGCAGGAAGAGATCAGTTACTTAATGCTTCAACGGGATTACCTGCACTGCGGGTGCGCCATAGTTTCAGCCATTGCATAATGGAAGAGACCATAATCACAATGCCGAGGATAACCATCACAATGGAGATTGTTCCGTTGAAGATGTTGAAACCTTTTGTTGCGGAGTTGAAGTAAACATTCTTCACCATCCAGTAAGCAGCATAGTTCACAGTAACGTACAGGTAAGCGAGTGGTATCAGGCAGGTCAGCGTATACCAGCGTTTTTCAGACAGACGTAGGATAATTGTTGCACCAATCATCAGGCCGATGGAGGCCATCAGTTGATTGGATACCCCGAATAGTGCCCAGACTGAATTGATATCGCCGGAATTTAGTAAGTAGCCCCACAGTAAACAGGCAACGATACTGCAACCAATGGAACCCGGTAACCAGTCGATACGTTTCAGAGGTGCCCATATATCGCCCAGGAAATCTTGCAGCAGGTAGCGGGCAACACGCGTACCGGAATCAACCGCTGTCAGGATAAATACGGCTTCAAACATGACGACGAACTGGAAAAAGTAGGATGCTAGCTGGCTGAACCAAGGAATGCGGGTGAAGATATCTGCCATACCAACCGCCAATGTGACTGCGCCACCGGTACGGCCATACAGATCCAGACCAATTTCCTGACTCAGTTTTGGTAGATGGATAACATCCATACCCAATGTAGCAAAGACCTCTGGGGAGGAGTTAATAGCGAAATAGTCAGCAGGATATAGGGAAGTGGCAGCGATCAACGCCATGACACCAACGACACATTCTGCCAGCATTGCACCGAAACCCACGGGCAGAATATCACTCCACTTATCGATCTGCTTTGGTGTTGTGCCAGAGCCGATAAATGCATGAAAACCAGAAATAGCGCCACACGCAATGGTGATGGAGATAAACGGCCACACTGGACCGGCCAGTACAGGGCCATTGCCATGAATAAATTCAGTGACTGCCGGGAATTGGATCTCCGGGTTAATAAAGATGACTCCCACAACTAGTGCGCCGAATACACCGATTTTCATAAAACTGGAAAGATAACCACGGGGAGTCAATAACATCCATACAGGCAGAGCGGTGGCAAAAAACGCATAGATTGGCAGTGCCAAGCTGACAGTTGATGTACGCAGACTCAGCCATTCACCGAAAGCAGATGCCTGAATGTAAGGGCCGGCAATCACACAAGCCATAATGGTGATAATACCTACCCAAGTTGCCCCGCGCATATTACCTGTGAAGCGCTCCCATAGACCGACTCCGATTGCGACCGGAATGGTCATAAATACTGCAAATGTTCCCCAGGGATTACGTTCTAGTGCATGAACGACCACCATAGAGAGACCTGCCATAGTAATCGTAATGATGAACAACATCGCAAGGCCGGTGCACCAACCAGCAATTGGACCAAGTTCTGTTTTGGCAACTTCTGACAGGGATTTACCACTATGTTTCATTGAGGCGAATAAAACAACCGTATCATGCACGGCCCCGCCGATAACACAGCCGATTAGTAGCCATAACATACTTGGCAAATAACCGTATTGAGCTGCTAATACAGGGCCAACCAGAGGTCCTGCGGCTGCGATTGCTGCGAAGTGGCTACCAAAATTGACCCATTTTTTCGTGGGTACATAATCTTTACCGTCTTCCAGTAAATGGGAAGGTGTAACCTCGCTGTCATCTGCTTTCAGTACCTTTTTAACGAAGAATACGCCGTACAAGCGGTAGCAGATAACCAGAATACACAACGTTGCAATGACAAATGTGAGAGCGTGTTGCATTTCTCTTCTCCTGAGAGTTATAAATTTTTACTCGTATCTTGTCATAGGTAAAGGAAGCTATAAGGGAGTGTCTAAGTGAGTGGTTGTATGGCGGGTTAAGTGGTCAGATTCAGCAGGTGAGCGGTGAGTAAGAACAGATTAACCCGCTGAAAAGATGATGAGTGTCATGGTTACTTCAATCCTAGTGCCTCTTTCAATGGTTTCAAATAACGGCGGCTGACGGGGATAGTTTTGCCATTGCGTAGAATCAGTTCGGCCTGTCCGTGATCACCAAATAGGATTTCGCGCAGATGGGTCATATTGACCAGATATTGACGATGATTTCTCATCATTGGTGTGCGGGTTTCTAATGTGCGAAGTGTTAGTTCAGTAAATCCTTCCTGCCCATTGGTACACATAACATAAACTCCACTTGGGCGGGAGGCGACATAAAGGATTTCATCCAGCTGCACAAGCCAGATTCGGCTGTGGCCGGTGCATGGGATATATTTCAGCGGCTCTTCTGCTTTCAGGGTGGAAATATCCTGTTTCTGATACCCTTGCCGTAATCGTTGTAAGGTTTTGGTTAGACGGTTTTTTTCCAGTGGTTTTAATAAATAGTCAAATGCGTGCTCTTCAAACGCTTGTATTGCATATTCATCAAATGCGGTCAGGAAAACAATATAGGGACGATGCTCTGGATCGAGCATACCAACCATTTCCAATCCGGTGATGCGTGGCATCTGGATATCCAAAAATACAACATCGGGTTTTAGATGATGTATGGCGCCAATGGCTTCAACGGCATTGGCGCATTCGCCAATAATTTGAATATCATGTTCTTCTTCTAGCAAACAACGTAGGTTTTCTCGCGCAAGCGGTTCGTCATCAACAATTAATATATTCATATTCACACAGTTTTATTAGCCTCTTTAATGAGTGGCAAGTGTAAAATTACGCGGGTAAATTTTTCTGGCTGGCAATCTATTTGCACGCCATAATTTTCACCATAGCGAAGTCGTAGCCGTTTATCTACCAGACTCATTCCTAGTCCATCCCCCATAGAGACCGATTTATAAAGACCAGCATTATCTTCCACTTCCAGTATCAACAATTGATTCTGCTGATGAGCACGAATAGTAACTCTGCCGGTTTCTAATAACTGTGATGTGCCGTGTTTGATCGCATTTTCTACTATTGGCTGGAGAGAAAAAGCGGGTAATTTGGCGTGAATCAGAGATTCCGGCAGTTCAATATTTATTTGCAGATGCTCACGGAAACGCGCCTTCTCAATTTGTAAGTAAGCATTCACATGCTCTATTTCATCAGACAGCGTGACAATCTCTTCTGACCGTTTCAAGTTTTTACGGAAAAAGGTTGAGAGATATTGTACTAATTGACCTGCTTGATAACTGTCCCGTCGGATCACTGCTTGCAGGGTATTTAAGGCATTAAATAAAAAGTGAGGATTCACTTGCGCATGAAGCAGCTTAATTTCTGATTGAAGTAGTGATTGTTTGTTACGTTCATACTGCCCTGCGAGGATTTGGGCGGATAATAAACTGGCAATACCTTCCCCCAAGGGGCGATTGATTGAGCTGAACAGACGGTTTTTGGCTTCATAAAGTTTGATTGCGCCGATAACTTGCTGATTTTCTCCCTGTAGTGGAATAACCAGAGTGGAACCCAATTTGCAGGTTGGATTGATTGAACAACGGTAGGGTATTTCATTGCCATCGGCATAAACCACTTCATTATTTTCAATTGCTCGACGAGATTGTTCTGAAGAAATAGGTGTTCCAGGGAGGTGATGATCTGAACCGATACCAATAAACGCCAGGAGTTTTTCTCTATCTGTAATAGCCACTGCGCCTATTTCCAGTTGTTGATAAATAACTTTCGCTACCTTCATACTGTTATTTTCATTAAATCCTTTTCGCAGAATACCTTCGGTATAGACAGCGATTTTTAGTGCCTGAGCAGAAAATGCACTGGTGTATTTTTCAAATATCGCGCGTCGGTCAAGCAGGATACGTATAAACATTGCTGAGCCGATACTATTGGTGACGATCATGGGGGCGGCGATATTTTTGACCAACGCTAATGCTTCACTGTATGGACGAGAGAGCAGTAGTAAAATGCCCATTTGTATTATTTCAGCACAAAACGTGACGATAGCGGCTGTCCAGGGATTAATCAGTCGGTTTATCTGACCACGTTTCATCAGATAGCTGTGAATAATGCCGCCGATTAAACCTTCAATAATGGTCGATATCATGCAACTGAAAGCGGTCATCCCACCAAGAGAATAGCGGTGCAGTCCACCGGTTAATCCCACCAGTGCGCCGACACCGGGTCCACCCAGAAGTCCGCCAAGGACAGCGCCAATAGCTCGGGTATTGGCAATGGAATCACCTACATGCAGTCCAAAATAAGTTCCCATAATACAGAAAATGGAAAAAGTAACATAACACAGCAACTTATGAGGTAAACGTACAGTCACTTGTAACAGTGGAATAAATAGCGGTGTTTTACTTAGTAGCCAGGCGATAACCAAATAAACACACATCTGTTGTAGTAATAACAATACAAGATTAAATTCGTACATAAACTTTCCGGGAGGATTTATGGATGTTATTAGTTTACAGAAACAGCTAATAATATTATTAAAAGTTTAGTTTAAGTGGGTTAATATTTGACAAGAATCATAAACCACGACACTATTATAAAGCGTTTTCCTTTCTATCAGTGATTATACGCACAAACATATAAGAAATTTTCCGTAGAACAATGCGAAGCTATAGCGTTAGTTTCGAGTCGGGTAATTTTGGATGTGTAAGACATCATGAAAAAAAGAACACTTTTTACGATTTTACTGGTTATTTTGCTCACAGCAATGGCTGTGTTATTTCGTTCCCATAACCAATATTTATTGTTGCAAGGTGAAGTTGATGCACCGGAAGTAATTGTGGCATCTAAAGCTAAGGGACGAGTGATTAAACGTCACGTTGAGCGAGGAGATGATGTTAAGGCAGGGCAGTTACTGATTACACTTGAAAGCCCTGAATTACTGGCCCAGGTTGCTTCATTAGAAGCTGCTCGTTATCAAGCCAAAGCGCAGTTGGAACAATCTCTTCATGGAACACGTGAAGAAAGTATTCGAAATTTGGAAGCGGGTTTGGCACAAGCTCAGGCCGAATATGATAACGCGGTACGTGAATATGATCGTATTCAGAATATAGCATCTAAAGGCTATGTTTCACGGAACGATCTAGATAATGCTCACAGAAGTAGAGATGTTGCCTATCAGAAAATGCAGAGTGCAAAAGCGGTATTGGATGAAGGTATGCATGGTGACAGGATTGAACTGCGTCAGAAATATGCAGCGGCTTTACGTCAGGCTGAACAGCAACTGATTGAGTTACAAACCCAGAGTAATGATTTGCAGGTCAAAGCACCTGTCGCGGGGGAGGTTGGGCCGATTCCGGCAGAAGTTGGTGAATTATTTAGTGCTAATAGCCCCTTAGTGGCATTAATCCGTGTACCAGAAGCTTATTTTATTTATAACCTGCGGGAAGACATTCTGGCAAAGGTGCACAAAGGGGATAAAGTCAAACTTCGTATACCTGCGCTAGGTGATAAAGAGATTGAAGCCGAAGTTCGTTATATCTCTCCAATGGGTGATTACGCGACTAAACGTGCCACTCGTGCCACCGGTGATTTCGATTTAAGAACCTTTGAAGTGCGCTTGTATTCCTTACAGCCTATTGAAGGTTTACGTCCTGGTATGAGTGCATTGTGGCGTTGGGATAAGTAGGTGACTGATGCGGAACAAGGTTGCATGGCGTGGTTTCGAGTGTGCTTTTAGCCAAGAAATCCGGGCTGTGATTCGTAGTCCAGTTTTTCACTGGTTAAGCTGGTTATTCCCGTTGATGCTATTTGTGCTTATCAGTGCTAATTTCTCAGAAGGGACATTGCTCAATCTGCCAGTATCGGTGGTTGATAATGATCAGAGTCCGCTGTCACGTCATCTAATACGTAACCTGAATGCGGCTTCTCATGCGCAGATTAAATCTTATGATGGTGGATTGCAGGAATCTCTTGAACGGCTTGGCAGTGCTAAGGATTACTCCTTACTTTATATCCCGCACGATTTTGAAGCTAATGCACTTACAGGACATCAGCCGACCGTGCGTATGTATTACAACGCGTTGTTTTATGGTGCCGGAAGTTATTCTATTCAAGATCTCAGTGGATTAATGGCAGAGATTAATGCGAAGTACCGTTCTATATTGGCGACAGAAATGGGCCATCAGTTACCTCCATTAGCCAATGTTACGCTCGTTTATGACAGCCTTTTTAATGCCAGCGGTAGTTACATCTATTATCAGCAGTTTGCGGCTACAATCCATTTGTTACAGCTTTTTGTTGTAACCTGCACGATTTATAGCATGGCACGCAGCAAAATGCTGATGACAATGAAACCGTTTACTTTTGCTCTATTGGGAAAACTGGCGCCTTATACCCTGTTTTTTACTTTGTTGTTAATCGTAGAATTGGCGGCTCTGATTGGTATATTTGATGCAAAAGTGAATGGTAACCCAATATATATGGTGATAGTGGGTTTCTTCTATGTTATTGCCGCTCAAAGTATTGGCTTGTTGTTGTTTACTTTCACTAATAGCACACTGACGGCTTACAGTTTAATCGGAGTGCTAGTCAGTATTGCGACAACTTTTTCAGGTATGTCAGTGCCAGAATTATCAATGATATTGCCGGCGCGGATAATTGCCAATATTGAGCCTTTGACGCACGCACTAAATGCGATGTTTGATATTTTTCTGCGTGAGGTTTCTTTACTGGGTATTTTATCTGTTTGTGCTTTATTGCTTATTTATCCGGTCGTTTGCTTTCTGCTAGTGCGAAACCGGTTATTTAAACGGCTTGGCTTGCCACAGGGTGATGAATAATGCAGATGTATTGGCAAACTTTTCGCCGGGTATTAATGGGAATGTTGGAAAAGCCCATGTGGATGTTGATGCTAGTTTCCTTGTGTATGATGAGTTTGGTATATGTCCGGCCAACAGTATGGGATCTACCGGTTGCCGTGATCGACCAAGATCACAGTCCTGCTAGTCGTGCTTTGATACGCCAGCTTAATTCTACGGCTAAAATTGCTGTCCACAGTTATGACAATCTGGCTGATGCTCGTCACGATCTACTGCTACGTGAAATTTTTGCGATTATTATCATCCCGGCGGACTTGGAGAAAAATATCCTTAATGGAAAAAATATCACCTTTCCGATTTATGGCGATGCAACCAGTCGTCTTGCTAATGGACAAATTCAACAAGAATTGACTTCTGCTCACCGGCAATTGCTAAACGAATATAACAGCAAATTATTATTGAAATATGGTTTTAGTCCTGAACAGACAAAATTATTATTAATGCCGATTCGTAGTGAAACTATTGGATTATTTAACCCTGGTGTCAGTTTTGCCGCAATTGTTTTTCCCGGTTTATTAGTGATGTTATTACAACACTCGCTATTGATATCTTGTGTGCGGGTCAGTATTACGATACGTGGTACACCGAAAGGTAAACCACCATTGCCTGTCTATTTGGGAGCGCTGTCGGCGCTATTACCGATTTGGCTTTTTCTTTCCATCATCTTTTTTGTGCTTTGGCCGTGGGTATTGGGATATCGGCAGGAAGCATCTATTCCTTTGCTATTAATGCTGACTTTTCTGTTTATGTTGGCAGTGCTTGGATTAGGGAAATTAGTGACAGAATGTATGCGCAGTGTAGAGATGATCTATTTGACGATCGCTTTACTTACAACGCCTGTGTTCTATATTTCCGGCACCATTTGGCCGGTACAGGCAATGCCTGATTGGGTAAGAGCAATCTCTTCGGCTTTACCGTCTACTTGGGCAACAAAAGCGATTGCTGGTGTTAACCAGATGGGGTTGCCATTACAGGGTGTATTGGGAGATATTGCTATGATGTTGGTCCTTGGTGTGATTTATACCCTGCTAGGGATTCTTATCGGTATGGTGCGTCAGAGGAATTTAGGAAAATAACCTATTATTTATGTAGGTTATTCAAATGATGATTTATACCCGTCATCTTTCAAGTTGCCTCTTTGTTGGCTGCACTCACTCACCCCGGTCACATCGTTATCTATGCTCCCGGGGATTCGCTCCCTTGCCGCCGCGATGCATCTTGAAATCCATAGGGTATATGCTTTCTGGTAATCTGATTAGATTCCATCAAGATATCTATAAATTGCGTTTTGTCGATAGTTTCTTTCTATTAGGCTTCGAGGTTACATTTTCCAGATTTTTATAAAAATTTCACCATTAACTCCTTTATTCAATATCTACTTTGATAGCTGACTATCTGGGAATGCTATAGAATGCGTGTTCCGTTGGTGATGATACTTAAGATCTGCTTGTTCTAAGAGGCTTCCGTTAAAGGAAGCCATTTTCCTGCAATATTTCTATTTGATTTTCTCGCTTAGAATCTCGTTTTTTTCAGCGAAAGCAAAAATAATGTATTTTTAGTAACAAAGGCACTGATTAAAAAACAGAAGAAAAAGAAAAGCGCATCGATATAAGTAAGATTAAGATAAATAAAATAGACTATTGTGACGCCAATAGCGGAATCAAGTTGATCGAATAAAATAAACAATCGCTTATTTTGCTCTGGGTGTTGTCCCGGTGGTGCGCCGAGTTTCCTTTTTAGCCAGGAGTTTGGCAATTCGAAAAGAACATAGCCGAAACCCGCCAGAAAACCGGTAAGTAAACAGGAGGAAATAGTCTGGGGAATAATCGAGTCTTGGATTCCGGTGCCGAGAACTAACCACAATAGCGAAAATAGCGCGGTAATAATGGGTACAACAATAAAACCGCGCCAGGTCTTGTTACGGCCGAAATAACGTTGGTGTACTGGGATTGCCAAGCAGGCAAAATAGTTTTTCGTCACAATCACCATATGTAAACAACCACCAAGGATGACGGGGAGCAGTAGAATCCATCCGTGGTAAAAACTATTGAGCATAAAGACTCCAGAAATGAAGACCGGTAAATAAAGCAAACCCTGCAAGTGTTGTACTGATGATAGTATTGAGACTCTTGAACTTATAAAACGGACGATCCCATAGCATGGCGATACTGAATGTAAGGAGCGCTAATGTCAGTAAGAGATGGCTTAACCATTGCTCGACTACCAAGCTTACCAAAGCATAACCACTGATAATAAATAAGCTCCAGAATACCGGCATACCGAGATAGGAGAGCTGGTTTTCGTTCTGAATATTACCGACTTCATTAAATACAGATAATCTCAGGCAACCGCTAATGATCATTAAGATAATAAACAGGGAATGCCAAGATTGATAACCGGAAAGGTAGAGGATAATGGCTGGAGAGATCAAGTAAATAAGTTGATCCATAAATCCATCAAGATAACGACCGAATGGGCGCACAATATTTAAGTGTCTGGCTAGCATGCCATCAAGCGCGTCGCCAAGCATGGCAAGATACAAAAACGCAATGGCTAAGTAATACCAATGTTGTAATGCGGCTGCTACGGCAAGCGCGCTAAAGACCGCCCCAACGATAGTAATATAGTCTGCTCTGTTTAGATGAATGATGAAATGATTATTATTCATAATTTTTCCTTGTGTGGAACGGAAGATAATTGGCCTTTACCGAGCATATTGATCAGCGCGATGCGGTTTATTTTGCTGTTATGACGAATGTCAACAGGGATAGGATTAGCACAATAAATACGAGTAACCTGCGTGAGATCCAGCTCGTCTAAAATAGCGGGTAAATCTGTCGGTAGTGTGGCGCTTTCCAGTATCAGGGCGGCTCCACCTAAAGGATGTAACACGAATGCGCTTTGAGTGATCCCAGGCAGTTCATTGATCCTTTTTTCCAGTACGTAGGGATGGATGATATGACCATCATCTAACACCACTTTATCTTTTACCCGTCCAAGTAGCCAGAGCTGTCCTGTCGTATCCAGATAGCCGACGTCACCGGTACAGTGCCAAATGCTTCCCTGTTTACGTGGGAGTTTGTTTTCTTTCGTTGCTTGAGGATTATCAATATAGTCTTTGAGCACATGTGGCCCGGCAACCAAGATTTCACCGACATTACCGGCAGCTAGTGGGGTAATTTGTTGGGGGTTAGCCGTTATTTCCCGGATACATATTTCTGCTTGTGTAACCGGTTTTCCAACCAAATAACCATCATGAGCTGCCCAGTGGTTTAATTGAGTCGTCATTTCGACGGTACTGATCGGTTCAACCTCGGTGGAACCATAGACCACTAAATGCTGAGCATGTGGAAAGACTGTCAGGCAGTTTTCAAGCAGAGCCTTATTGGCAGGCGCACCACCTACGATGACTGTTCGCACGTTAGGGAATGACAACCCTTTGCTCTTAGCATAACTGGTGACTTTGTTCATATAGGCGGGAGCACCGCTGAGGCATGTAACACCTTTGTCTTGCACTTGCTTGACGATCTTCTGCGGATCGACGGTTGCGGGATGGGCAAAGTCAAAATCAGGCAGGATACTGCTGTTGCCGCAGCATAATGAGTGCAGCACCATAACGGGGAAACTGTGTAGATCTATCTCATTCTTTCCTTCGGCAAAAAGTGCTGTTATGGCATAAAGTTGTGCTAGCAAGCTGTCATGAGTGCGGTTTGCGCCTTTGGGTGTGCCGGTAGAACCCGAGGTAAAGGTAATTAACCCAGTTGTATACGACGGTAAATCTCGGCAGATAAAGCTACTCAGTGGTAAATGTTGATTGGGTGTTTCCAGCACTTTCATGCCCAAGATACGTTGTCCGATGACAAAACGTCGCAGTCGCCACAGTTCAGGGATCAGAAACCAGAATTTTCCTAACGTAGGTTGAGTGATCACCGCCGATAATTTACTGTGGCGCAGTATCTCTCTCAGTTGCTTTTTGGCAAGCCCGCGCTCAAGCATAACGGGAACTAGCCCTAGCCCCAGAATGGCGATAAGCAATGGATAAAGTACTAAGCTTGGTTGGATAATCACTAACAAGCGATCGCCAGCGACGAACCCAGCTTGAGTTAACTGATACTGAAAATGGGAGGCATGAGAAAAAAATTCCTGAAAGCTTAAACCTCTACCATGATCCAGTGAATGTGGTGCTTGCAGCGCTAAATGCTCAGGGTGCTTTTGGGCTGCATCGACAATGGGCTGACAAATATTTGTCATGCGATCCTCCTGTAATAAAGCGCGTATTGATGTTTGGTGGCAGCCGGTGTGTTGAAAAGCCGTCCTGCGGTCTTGAGCGAGGTATTATCTTCACGCATTAGGGCTCCTCCCAGACGAGGATGAATACGTTTGGCGCTCTGTTCAAATGAGCAGTACAGCGTGTTGTACAGCCGACTGCCCCGGTATTGCGGTGCGACTGCCACAGTTTTTAACAGCCCGATGGCGGGCTGACCTTTTTGCAGGACTGACAGACTCAAAATTAACCCGGCAATTTCGCCATTAGGAGTTTTAGCTAGAAATGATGCAGGGTAACGGCAAAAAGGTTTAATAAACTCCTCACCACAGTGCTGTTGAAATGCTGACCAAGATGGAGTGGTATAAGCGAAATTCTCACCAAACACCGAGTCGATAAAAGAATAAAGTTTAACTTGCTCTTGCATCCATAATTCTGGTGTTAATGGTAATAATGTTGCTTGAATATCAGGAAGTTTTTGCGCGCGTTGATGAGCTTGTTGAAAGTTGACTGCTATTGCTTGGGTATCGTCGAATATCGAGGTATAGCGATAACGGATATCAAACCCTAACTCTTTTAACAAAAGGTGATAGTAAGGAGGGTTATAAGGCTCATGCTCAAAGGGAGGCACATCAAAATGATCAAGTCGAACACGGTAGTGTCCGAAAGTTGAAAAGTTAATCGGCCCGTAGAGATTGCACGCACCATTTTCCTTGGCCCATTGTTCTAGAGCGCTAAACAACATGGTGTTGCTTGCTATGTCATTATCAGTTTCCCAAAAGCCGAAAAATGCAGCAGATCGGCCATCAACTCTATGAGGTACTAAAAAGCCGACAAGACGAGCTTTCCCTGGAATGCAGCCAATCCAGGCTTTACTGTGATTAAACCAAGAATTCTTCGGGCTGAACTGCTGTTGTACTTTTTCCCGGTCTTCACCAGGCCATAGCGGCCAATCGCGATAAATACTGGGCGGAAGGTCAAGAAAACCTTCAGGTAGTGGATTGGCTGGAGACCACTCTCCCATGAAGATATTAGACATGTTCACTCCTTGATGTCAGCTCTTCTACAGTGGTGTCGTGCAAGCGGACAACAGTCCCAGTTGCTCCATCCATGTGTACCCGATCGCCATCTTTCAAAATTTGTGTGACGGCGGGAATGCCGACGATGGCGGGGATCCCCAGTTCACGAGCAACAACGGCGGAATGTGAAAGTGTGGAACCGCGCTCGATTAGTAATCCGCCTGCTGTAGGGAATAACGGCGCCCAACCGGGATCGGTGCGTATAGTACACAGGATCTGCCCTGCCAGCGACATTTCATCTTGTGGGTTTTTAATTAATCGGATAGTTGTTTCAACTTGCCCTGGGTAGCAACCTATGCCCTGTAGCATGCTGCTATCGGTTGGGGCTTGTTGTTCCTGATAGGGATAGCTGTAATCTTGCTGTTGATACAGTGAGCCTCTAATGAAAAAGTGATGAGCTGGTTCATCCTCTGTTTCGTAGTTGGCATATTCTTGCTTGCGTATAGCAACTAAAGGCTCAAGTTGGGTCTGTATTGCTGTTCCTTCGTAGCCGCTGTAGATCTCCTCTAACGTGAGATAAAAAATATCGCGGGGTTCAGCGAGTATCCCTTCTAATGCATATGCCTGACCAAGTTGTAGGAAGATATCTCGATACAGCCCAAACATACGAGTTCGGGTGAAACGCATATTTTCCCGGTGACGTATCGCTTGACGTAATTTCTGCAAATTCTTTTTAAAGGCGTTCATACGCTTGGAGCCAAGTCGCTCCTGTATTTGCTGAAATGCGGTATTTTCGGCCTGAGTACGCAACTTTCTTTCCCGGCTGGATAACGTCTCTGGTGTGAGGGTATCGATAGCAAGGTAGTTTTTTAGTATCAGAAATAAAAAACTGGGATCTTGTTTTAGTGTGATGGTTTCCAGCTTCAATTCACCCATCGTACGATCGCCATATTTTTTAATATAATCAATGCACTGCTGGTGGAATGATTCATCGAGTGGGCGTATTTGGGTCAGCAGGGTACGCGCATCACCGAGGGTCAACAGGTTGCATAACTCAGGGTGCTGGCGTGCATATTGGCACATTTTTAATAGCACTTTGGTCGGCTGGGTACTTTCGATATCTTCATCCCCAGAAAGAAGATCACCTAATAATGCAGATGAGTTTTCAATACCGGCAGCAATTAGCCCTCGATGTACCCGGCCATTAAACATCATCACGTAGAAATCGTTTAAGATCGGCGTCGTCCAGCGTTGTAGCAGATGTTCATCCAGATATTTTAATTTTTCGATCAGTTGGCCGCTGTTGCAAGTATGCAACTCTGATTGTTTTATGGCGGCAGCATGCCATTTAAACTGCTCTAAGAATAGTTCTACCCGTTGATCCATAGTCCTAAAGGCATATAGCAAGCGCAGGAGTGCCCACCCCATTTTTGGCAGTTTCTTTATTTTATCGCCCAGTGAAAGTGTCTTATCCTCAATAAAATCAACCGGGTCTTCCAGCCCCATCATTCTTTCCATATCTTTTTTATTGGTTTGGAAAGAGGGAAGTAATAGTAGTCCTTTGTACCAATTATTGATGTTGTAATAGATCCTACCTTTAACTAAGCCGAGCATATTTTCCAACATGGAACGATGCTGGTTAACCTGTTTATCTGAGCAACCTAAAGCACGTATTGTCTGTTCATAAACGGTGGCATAACCTGCCCGGGCAAAAGAGAAAGTCAGTGGTGTTGTTATTCCACAATAAGATTCCTGAATATTGGAATTATCGAAAATAATATGACGTTCGCTTTTATCATCCAGACGTGGCAATCGGGTTATTGGCCGGGTCTGTAGAATAAAGATTTGATGGTTTTGAATCGTCCATTCGATATCTTGTGGACACCCTCGAGCTGCCGCAATTTCTTTGCCAATATCTCGTAATGCATAGATTTTATTATCGAGTAAGGTCGGTTCCCACTGTTTTTCTTTCGCGACGGGTATTGTTACTGTACCGCTGCCGTTGGTGGTATTGAAAACAGTTGCTGTCTCTTTTTGTGTGATATGACGTTCGATCTCAGGTGTGGTGAGATGAACTGAAAATTCATCGGTATCGCATTCGCCGGAAACTACGCCTTCTCCGGTGCCCCAGGCGGATGAGATTAGGCAATGTTGCCTGCTACCCGTAACAGGGTGTGCAGTAAACATGACACCAGAAACCTCACCGGCAACCATGTTCTGAATGATGACAGCACTACTGATATTGCCCATCGGTAGCCGTTTGTGTAGGCGATATTGTAATGCACGCGTGTTAAAAGCTGAGGCCATCACGGCACGTAAGCTGTTGGCAAGCGCTGATTTACCCCGCTGAAATAGGTAGCTGTCCATCTGCCCGGCGAAAGAAGCATTGGCGGCATCCTCACCAATGGCTGATGAGCGAACAGCGAAAAATTCATCTGGGTGATTCTCTGACAAGAGAGCTAATTCTTCTTCTAATTTAGTAGGTAATGGAATCGACTGTAGCCACTGACGCAATGGCGCAGCAATAGCGTCGAGTTTTTCTTGGCTGATATCATGTGGTACGGTAGCCAACTGCTCTATGATGTTGCTTGCAAACGTATCGTTGATGAGTAGGCTATTAAGTACCTCGCTGCTGATGACCCAATAATTAGGTACAGGAAAACCGTTTTGCGTAAGCCATAATAAATTAGCTGCTTTTCCACCTAAGGAATGTTCCGCCAATTCAATAGCGTTATCTTGCGTGTAGAGATATTTCATATTGTTCCACCAATACAGCAATAGTATACCTTGCTTACATCATGCTCTTATTTGTATGTAATATTGTTGGCGTTAATAGATCAATAAGATATGAATGTATTACAAGCTATTGCTGCACCCTTATTTTAGAGGAAGAGTAAATTAAATAGTTTATACCCGTCATCTTTCAAGTTGCCTCTTTGTTGGCTGCACTCACTCACCCCGGTCACATCGTTATCTATGCTCCCGGGGATTCGCTCCCTTGCCGTCGCGATGCATCTTGAAATCCATAGGGTATACTCGGTTGATTATTAATTCCGTGTTAATGAAATAAGCCAGCGGAGCGTTTTCATTGTGCGCTCCATAAATGGGTAGCCAACAACATTGTGTGCCATCATATAAAGCGGAATCCTTCTCATCCATAAATCATGCAGCGCTAATTCATAGCCACGATGCCAAATTATTGGATCGAGGGAGATCCCCGATTTTTGCTCAAGTTCAACCCGGTGCAGTTCAATATAATAAGCCACCTTATCTGCATCACTTTGTGGGTCTAAGCTAAAGGCCAGAAGTTCTGCCAAATCGCGTTGTGGTAGATGCACAGTAGACAACTCCCAATCCCAAGCGCATAAACGTAACCCAGTTTCCTGTTGCCGGAAGGCAATATTGCGTGGGTTGAAATCACCGTGGATCAATGTCCTGGGCATCTGTTCGATCTCTTTCCACCAGGTGGAGGCATTGTCTACCCAGTGCTGGAAATCTTTATGTTCTTCGGTAGTGAACAACTCAGGGAACGTTTGGTGGATAAAATTGCCCAGTTTTTGCCACAGGGGCTTCATTTGCGAAACCGTATCGGCATTCGGAATTTGCAGTTGTGGGAATTTCCACGTGAGCTCTTCTTCTTGTCCCAACCAGATAGCGTGAATATCGGCTACGCCTCGGATGGCGGCTTCAAGGTGGCACTGCTCCCAAGGTGTTTCCAGATTAATGTTGTTCATTAACACCATATCGTGGAGCAATTCTTCAATCAGGGCATAAGTTCCGGTTGCTTCGTTTTCAATTACACCATAGACAACTGGAATATAGCGCATCAACCGTGGATCTTGCTGATTCATAATAGCCAGCTCACGGCTATGGCTTTGGTTAAATTCAAGCTGATGTGCAAAATTTTGGAAAACGGCAAACAACTCGGAAGAGCAGTGTTTGGCAATATCCAATACCATCTCGACGACCTCTGTCCCCAAAGGTTTCAGTTTCAGCATTACGGGTAAATTATGCTGTGCGGATGTCGTCATGGAAAAAGGAAATAAGCCAATTAAACGTTCCGCATAATTCGAGCTCAGATGCGTCAGCATGCTGTGTTCATCACTGCCAGAAAATTTAGGATTGATCGTGGTTAAATGGGCCCCTTGTAACACAGGGTTAAAATCTGCTTGCTGGAAGAAGGAGAGATCAAGTTCCTGTGGGGTGTGTGCAGTGATATTGTTAGTGGTGACAGGGCGATAGCGGCCAAGTCTTTCATGTGATTGAGCGAATTCATCCGCAGCAATAGCTGACAGTGTTGAAATATCAAGGGCCAGACAATAGCTGGCGATGATCTCCGCCAGGCGGGCGGTGCCATTTTCATCGGTGCAGCCCAACATGTTCAGACATTCACGTTGGTGTGGTAAATAAGTTCCGCCACCGATAGTACCGATGATCAGAGAAGGCAGTGTAATACTGCAATAGACGCGGTTATCGGCAGTTAATGTCATGTGCAGGTGGGCGACTGACGATTCATGTACACAGGCAATATCCTGCCCTAGAGCGGTAAACATCCCGGCAATCACATTTGCGGCATTAATATTCATGCCGATCATCCCTGAGGCAATAGCTCCTTCGCAGACATGATGATAAGCCGTGACAAGTTGTTGTGGTGTGACTCGCAAGATTTGCTGACAGGATTCAGCATCTAAATAAACCTCAGCCACTACACGAGTTCCACGACCTTCGATGAAAGGTTGATAAGACACCTTTTTATCACTAGATGTATTACCATCGATCATAAAGTGACGTAGAGGTATAAACGCCATTTTGGCTAATTGTTGTTGGATCCATTGACATGCATACCAAGTGCAAATGGTGGTCATGTTTTGACCTGCCGCAGCGGCTGTATTGTAGATAAATTGCAAATGGACGCTGCGACCGATGATATGTGGATTTATTTCCAACAATTGCGCATGTTTGGAATGGCGTCCTATTTCATACCGTAATTCGCTGATATGTTCTTTGATCCAATCACTGAACATAATACTATGCGAGACGCTATGAAATTCAAAACGAGGGGCTCGTATCATGCGTTGACCGAGTACACGCGCGGTCGTCCCCCCTGATTGCGTAATAACGGAAGAACCACGGGATACCGAAGCAATCAAAGCGCCCTCTGTGGTAGCAAGTGGAGCGTAATATACCCCTTGAGCGTATTGTCCCTTTATCAAGAGAGGGCCGGCTATCCCCACAGGGATTTCTATTGAACCAATAAATCCCTCAATGGTTTTTGTCAGTTTGGTCGCATCCAGATGAGTATCTGCCACGTGTTCCAATGCATGCCCGGTATGTTTTGCCAAATAATCCAGACGCTTTTGTCGCGCTTCCTCGGTATAGGTGTAGAGGTGGCGGCGGGGCAATAGTTTTACTTGGGTTGTATCTGTACGGACGGCAGATGCTTCTTGGTGTTTTTTGATGCTGAATATGTCACGTGACAATTCTAGAATAGAACCTCGCGCACAGTTTTCTATGTGATCAGTGGTATTATCTGATGCATCACTTACATATGATTGGATATTCTTTTGCAACATAACTATATTTCCTTTAATGCCTAAGCAAACCCAAGCTTTATTAAGATGCTAGCAGTGCAAACTGAATAACCTAGCACCATGAATATTCCCACGACAGCTTCATCGCGTTTGCGATTCTTGATGGTGGGGCTATAGAGGAATTTGCCTAATTGCCATAGACACAACACATAACAAACGACCAAGATAATTAACGCCCATAACGCTATACCATCAGTGGTGATATTGATTAGCCAAATCTGTAACGCCAACATTACAGTGAGCAATGCCGCGATAATAGCAACGGCTCCTTTTCTGCCGAAAATAGATGAATAGGTCGGTATTTCCAGACGTTCTTCATCTGGGCCTTTGCACTTGCGTGTAATTTCAAAACTGAATCCAGAAAAGAAGCACAACCCCATTAAAACCCATATTGGAAAAGTGAATGTGAGGTTAGGACTGGCGATATTGCCTAACCACCAGATAATGAGAGGCATTACCAGCATATGGGAAATGGCATACCAAGTAAGGTGTTGGTTTAGCCATTCACCGATAAAGAATTCTTTTCCCATAAGACAGGTCCAGATAAAGACTAACAGCCAGGCAAAAGTAACTGAGCCAATTCCCCGATCTAGAAATAGACTTCCACCTAATTGTAATGCGATACAACAGATACCAAGTACCCGTAGATTTTTCAGCGTAATAATACCGCGTTGTAAAATCCGTTGTGGATGATGTTCACAATCCAGTTGGTAATCTTTATGCTCATCGAATATCCGTAATAGTAAAAAATAGGAGAAGGACATCAGGCAACCGAGAAGGATCTCCCATGACAAAACTGGCTTTTCCCCTATTGAATAAAAAGCTACGGAATAGCTGATGATATAAAAGATAAAGAAAAGCGGCGCATTTTGTAGCGGGAAACGCTCATCCATCCATAGCTTTATCCTCTTACCAATGAATTTTGAATAAATATCTTGGCTTTCCATACACCTTTCCTATTTATTGTATAAGGATTAAACTATATACGTTTGTGACAATTCAGCCCAAGGATAATCAATCCAGAAGCAAATCTTAATAAATCCTATGCGTGCTTTTTAGCATTATCTCTCTCAATAATTTAAGAAATACGTATGGACTGATGCCATACATTAAGCCAAAAGTTTGCAATCGGCTATAATCAGTATGTGTAAATTTTAATTTCAGTATGCAACTTATGTTTACATTTTTTTCTATAACTGTATGTTTATGAGATGCTTTTGTTTCCATTTGGATTAAGGAGTCATGGGCTTTAATATCATATTTCAGACAGATATAGATAAGTTCTTCTCCGTTATCGACGACAACTTTGTTCCGTAAATAAATTTTTTGTGGGGGCAAAGTTACTACATATAAAATACCGGAATAAAGTAATAAATGATTAGTAATTGTAATTGAATTAGTGATGGGATGTTTTGATTTAGCGCAGTTTATAGTCAGATATTACCCTAATAGTTAAAAGGTAAAATTTACAGTTAGGTCTGTATTGGATTCTTGATGTAGGATCGGGCGAATGCCGATATATTTTGGCTAGATAGCTACGTTACTTTATCAAGTAAGGAGTCTGAGCTGTGTTAGGAAAAATCCACAATCTTACTCTGCACTGGTTTATTACTGTCCGTGATAGTCATTTAGTTGTCAACCAGTATAAGCAGGAAGAGGTTAGTTTCAGCGACGAAGCCAATTATCTGGTTCTAAGAGTTATTCGTACAGAATTAGGGTTGTGTGTTAAAAATTTGGTAGATACGATAGCGTTGAAGTTCATGCTTGCTGTTCTTTGTGCGGGTTTGTTCCAATTGGCTGAGTGTATAGAAGCGAGTTTGCCGGAGGGCGTGGATCAGCACGATCTTGCGCGATTATCATGTTGATCAGAGTAGAAATTCCTGTAGATGCAGCGGGAATAGATCAGTTATTACGGAAATCTTTTGATACCCCGGCAGAAGCGGAATTGGTCCAACAATTGCGGGAAGATGGATTATTGACGTTAGGGGTGGTTGCTACTGATGACGAAGGCCAGGTAATCGGTTACGTGGCTTTTAGTCCGGTGGATATTAATGGTGAAGATCACCAATGGGTTGGTCTGGCACCGTTAGCGGTTGCTGAAGAATATCGTCGGCAGGGGATTGGTGAAAAGCTGGTGTATGAAGGTTTGGATAGCCTGAATGAATTTGGTTATGGTGTCGTCGTTGTTTTAGGTGATCCACACTACTATCGCCGGTTTGGTTTTACGCTTGCCAGTGAGCATCAGTTGCATTGCCAGTGGCCAACGTGTGAATCTTATTTTCAGCTATATGAATTAGCTGATAGTTCTTTGGCTGACCATAAGGGATTGGTTACTTACTCCCCACACTTTGACCGTTTTTAATTGATGCTAAATATTCTGCTATACAGACGGGCTGGCAAATAACCAGCCTCTCTTTTTGCTGTTTACTTAATTGTTTTACTTGATATTCTAGCTGTGAGGCATTGGAGCGGTCTCCGGCATGACTACTGAAAACTAGCTGTAACGGTCCTTTCCCCCTCAGTGATTTGGCTCCTTTCCCGTTTTTATGTTGTGTAAAACGGCGGTGAATATTTGTTGTTATCCCGGTATAAAGCATTCCTGATTTTGTTTTCAGTAAGTAAAGAACCCATTGATTTTCAGCCATATAATTTTTTTCTGAATTTTCTATTTTTGATATTTATATTTTACTCGAACGTTTTTCTATATCATTTTTCTGAATAATTTAGTTTAAGTTATTACAATATAACAGTTTTATAAAACCTGTTACATATCAATTTGCTATACGTCGCATTATTTGTTCAAAAAAATTGAAATAAAATAGCAATAATTGCTAATTTTTATTCCGGCCTTTAGAGCATACTATGATCCACATCACAGAGAGTAACTCATTCCACTAAAAATTGATCAAGGATCATAATATGAAAAACGTAAAATATATCGCTATTGCTTTAGCTTTAAGTGCTATCTCTTTTGGTAGTATGGCGGCAACAGAAGTTCAAACTTCTTCTTCCCCTAAAATTGGTGTAGTTTCTGTAACGGGGGCTGATACTTTGGAAACCCTAAGTACCGAATTGTCCAAAAAAGCTGACAAAGCAGGCGCATCTTCTTTCCGCATTATCTCTGCCAGCGGTAAGAATCAATTATCAGGTGTTGCTGAGATCTATAACTAATTTATAGTAGAGCATACTGAACCCTGTCCCTGTCAGGAGATATCAGAACACGCCGTAGGATGATGTTTATCCCGGCGTGGTTCTGGGCTTCTAGGCAGATACAATCCTGCTATTGGAGAGAGAGTGAACGTTACTGAAAACTTTCAGATTATCCACAGATACCTCGCAAGACAGCATGTCCTAACGCTTTGTACAGCAACCGGTGATGATATTTGGTGCGCAAATTGTTTCTATGTTTTCAATGCCGATGAAATAGCCTTCTGGTTTATGACTGAACGTCATACTCGCCACGGTGAAATGATACAGGTAAATCCACAGGTTGCAGGTACTATTGCCGGGCAGATTCGTAATATTGCACAGATAAAAGGTATTCAGTTCAAAGGAGAAGTCATTCGTCTTGAGGGTGAAAAAGATAAAGCGGCCAGAGCACGTTATTGCCGCCGTTTTCCTGTGGCAATTGCTGTTAAAACACCTATTTGGCAACTGAATCTCAATGAAATAAAGATGACTGATAATACGCTTGGATTTGGTAAAAAAATCTGCTGGCAGCGATAAAATTATCTTAATCTATGAATAATCTGGTTATAGCTACCACGCCATAGTAAACCGGGTTCATAAAGATCTTGTATAAACTTGCCATCCACTAGCACATTAATATAGCTGGTAATTTCCCGTTGAATTTCGCTAAGTTCTTTTAGCCGATAACCCGTCCAAAGCCAAATATCCTTGTCTGGGCACTCTGCTTTAACCCGTTTTACCAATTTCAGGATTGCGGGTGTGTTGTGTGGATGTAGGGGATCTCCACCAGATAAAGATAGTCCTTGTCGTTTAATGCGTTTGTCCTGTAAATCAAAAATTACACGGTCTTCCATTTTCTGAGTAAATGGTTGGCCGGAGTTCACCCGCCAGGTACTTTTGTTATAACAACCGGGGCATTGATGTTCGCACCCCGCGACAAATAGTGTGCAGCGTGTTCCGGGGCCGTTGACCACATCAACAGAGTAGTATTGGTGGTAATTCACGTTGTCAGCCTGCCTTAAATTAGCCTAATTGCCCATTTGTCAGATGTTTTACTCTGCGTTTCACTTCTTCCTGTTTGCCTGCATTGAATGGGCGGGCATCGGGGCTTCCCAGATAACCACAGACTCGGCGGATGACTGATACTCTGGAAGGTTCATGATTGCCACAACGTGGACAGGTAAACCCTTTACTGGTACAGGAGAATTCACCGGTGAATCCACAGTCATAGCATTTGTCGATGGGGGTATTGGTACCGTAATAAGGGACACGTGAGTAGCTGTAATCCCAGACATTTTCCAGTGCTTTTAGATTATGTTGCAAATTAGGATATTCGCCGTAACAGATAAAACCGCCATTTGTTAGTGGTGGATAAGGGGCTTCAAAATCCAATTTGTCATAAGGATTGACCTTCTTTTCAACGTCAAGATGGAAGCTGTTGGTGTAATAACCTTTGTCTGTCACTCCTTCAATCACTCCAAACTCAGCGGTGTCAAGGCGGCAGAAACGGTCACATAGATTTTCACTTGGTGTGCTGTATAAACTGAAACCGTAACCTGTCTCTTTTTTCCATTGATCAGTGGCTTTTCGCAGATGATCAACAATTGAGAGTGCTTTTACACGTAATTGTTGATCATCAAATAGATGAACTTGATTGCCATACAATGCGTTAATGGTCTCATGAATACCAATATAGCCCAGAGAGATAGAAGCCCGGCCATGCTTAAAGATTTCAGCGATATTATCATCGGCTTTTAAACGAACCCCACAGGCCCCTTCCATATAAAGGATTGGTGCAACTTGTGCTTTGACACCTTCCAAGCGGGTAATACGGGTCATTAGTGCTTGCTTTGCCAGTGCCAGACGTTTGTCTAGTAATTGCCAGAAATGTTTTTCATCTCCTTTGGCTTCGATAGCTATCCGAGGCAGGTTCAAACTGATAACCCCTAAGTTATTGCGTCCTTCATGAATTTGTTCCCCCTTTTCCTCATAAACACCGAGGAAACTGCGGCAACCCATCGGGGTTTTAAAAGAGCCGGTGACCTTAACCACTTGATCATAGTTAAGAATATCTGGGTACATTCGCTTACTGGCACATTTGAGAGCCAGTTGCTTGATATCGTAGTTAGGATCACCGAGTTTGTGATTTAGGCCATCACGGATAGCAAATACCAGTTTGGGGAACACTGCTGTTTTGTGGTTCTTACCCAAACCAGCAATGCGGTTACACAGAATAGATTGTTGGATTAGACGGGATTCTTTTGATGTACCCAGACCAAAGCCAAAAGTGACAAAAGGAGTTTGTCCGTTGGCGGTATGCAGTGTATTAACTTCATATTCCAGTGATTGAAAAGCGTCATAACACTCTTTTTCTGTTCGTACTTCGGCATAAGATTTTTTATTGGTGATATCCCACTGTTCGGCAATGGCCAAGTGTTTTTCATAGCTGGCTTTAACGAAGGGGGCCAATACTTCATCTATACGATTGATGGTGGTACCGCCATAAATATGGTTGGCAACCTGAGCGATAATTTGAGCCGTTACCGCTGTTGCGGTTGAAATGGATTTTGGTGGTTCTATTTCGGCATTACCCATTTTGAACCCACTGGTTAGCATGCCTTTTAGGTCGATTAGCATACAGTTAAACATTGGGAAAAAGGGGGAATAATCGAGATCATGATAGTGGATTTCGCCTCTTTCGTGAGCCAATACCACATTACGCGGCAGAATATATTGTTTGGCATAATTTTTAGCAACAATCCCGGCCAGCAGATCCCGTTGAGTTGGAATCACTTTGCTGTCTTTATTGGCGTTCTCATTGAGCAGGGAAGCGTTACTCTGTTCAACTAAGCCACGGATTTCTTGATTAAGTCGGCTGTGTAATTCTCGGACAGTATCTCTGTCGTGACGATATTGAATATAGCGATGGGCAAGGTGCTTACGGTTGTCTGCTATCAATTGCTTTTCTATTGCGTTCTGAATATCTTGTACATCAACTTGCCTGTAGTTAGCCATTGATTGCGTTATTGTGGATGCAACTTGGATACAATACTCATCATCTGTCATGTCAACGGCAGAAGTGGCCCGTTTTACGGCATCTCTGATACGTGTTTCATCAAATGGTACTTGGCGACCATCCCGTTTTATCACAACAGTTTTCACAATATGACTCCTTGAGAATATTATCCAAAAGGGCAAACTATTCTCGTTTTGATATCTAGCTTAAAGATAGATGTTGCTATATATAGTTTTATTTTTATATTTAAACACAATATATAGTAATTTTGGGTGGGATAATCACGATCTCATTTGATCTAAAACAAAGAATGGAGACTTAATATTTAAGGTCTAGTGAGAAGTACAACCCCTTGGTCAGTAACTAACCAAGGGGTTGTAGAAAACAGGGCAGGGATTATTTACGAATCGCGATAGCTTCGATTTCGATTTTAACGTCTTTTGGCAGACGGGCTACTTCAACACAAGAACGCGCCGGGAAAGATGCATTGTGTTCTTTGAAGAATGCTTCATAAGTTGCGTTAACGGTACCGAAGTCATTCAGGTCTTTAACGAAGACAGTTGTTTTAACAATGTCACCTACAGTGAGACCGGCTTTCTCAACGATAGCTTTAACATTTTCCAGTGATTGACGCGCTTGAGCGGCGATATCTTCTGCGACATCACCTGTTTCTGGGTTGACTGGGATCTGGCCGGAAGTGATGACCATATTGCCTAGATCAACACCCTGAACATATGGACCAATTGCAGCAGGGGCTTTATTGGTATTAATCTCGTATGACATAGGTTCTCCTGTTAATGTGATAACTATACCCGTTATCTTTCAAGTTGCCTCTTTGTTGGCTGCACTCACTCACCCCGGTCACATAGTTTGCTATGCTCCCGGGGATTCGCTCCCTTGCCGTCGCGATGCATCTTGAAATCCATAGGGTATAAAATGAATATTTCATCAAGGTACTATTATAGTGTCCGCTTCTGCCTCAGCAACTGACATAGGGAGTTTAATCGTTGAGTATTACGACATTGCGATCAAACTCTTTCTCGCAGTATTTGCAGGTTAGCACCACATCTTCCGCTGTTACTTTAACTCGAAAACTACTTTCTACGGGCTCATTGTGGCTGATACAGTTGCTGTTAGGGCAGATTAATACGCTGTCGATACGCTCAGGCAAGTTAATGGGAAGTTTCTTCACAACCTCGTAGTCTTCAATACAGTTCACCGTTGCATTTGGCGCATACATAGCAAGCTGGTTAGCTTGTTGTTCTGTCAGGAATGTATTTTCGATTTTGATGAGATCTTTTTTACCTAGTCGATTAGAAGGCAAATTCAGGCCGATGGTAATGCGTTGATCGGTTTCAGTTAGCTTAAATAGAGAGAGTAGTTTGAAGCCGACCTGAGCAGGGATATGGTCAATCACTGTACCGCATCTAATAGCTTCGACTTGTAGTTTATGATCTTGGGTCATAGTGTTTTGTATGAATACATTGTAGTGACCACTTTCTGTATTCATCCTCCAGATATATTGTTAAGAATCGACACGTCTTCTATTTTAGGTGGTGTCATCCTGTTTATCCAGATGAAACGTAGATAAATCAATATTATCTTACTGTTGTTATTCCATATATTTAGCTTTAATCGTCATTGTTATAATAATATTATATTGAGTTTATTTATTTTGGTTATTTTGTTTGAATTATTTTTCTTATTGAATGCTATTGTTTTCAAATTAAAAGATAATTTAATATCTTAAGATTAATGGTTGACAATAGATTGATTTTAAAAAATTTAATTAATGTTTGTTGGTAATGTAAAGGTTAATAGATTATTTATGTCAGAAGTTTAGTTTTAAATTAATATGTTTTTCCATTAAATTACTATTAATAATGTGATTTGTTCGATTAGATAAAATGAAGAATAAAACTTTAAAGTATTTAAATAGTGAGAGAGTAAATATATTGTTTACAATTTCTATTGAAAAATATCTTGGTTGGAGAATTATTAATAGAACTTTAATAAATGATTTCGATGAACCTTTAGACATTTGGTTTTGGTAAGTTATTTAAATTTAACCTTGAGGAAATTATACTTGCATGTAATGCAAATATTGGTGGCCCAACAACTGCCGCAGCGTTAGCGATTAGTAGAGGTTGGATAGGATTAGTTGGGCCTATTATGGTTATTGGAACGGTAGGATATGTGATTCAACTATATTGGGACGATTGTTTATTCTGTTGTTACAGAGATTTTGTGAAATTAATCATAATATTCTTAGGTTAATATTAAAAAATTATAATTTTGTTTTCCCTCCTTTGTTGTCAAAGGAGGGAGCCGGGCAGTGTGTAGACAAAAGTGACGGTTTTTGTGTGCACTTTACTGCCCGGGGATACTGTCTTGCTCACTGGATGGGCAAGACGTATTTTGGCATCACATTGAGTTTGTCTTCGATACCGAAAATGGTAAACAGACTGATTAATCGCTATCCCAGAAGAAAATAATAACCCATTATATTCATGGATAAAGCAGTACTTTCTCTGCTTTAATCATTCATTTAAAACTAAAGATAATAGAGCCTGACGAGCATAAATACCATTCTCAGCCTGTTGGAAATAATAAGCATAAGGCGTTTTATCTACATCGACAGTAATTTCATCAATACGTGGCAATGGATGCAGAACTTTAAGGTTATCTTTCGCTCCGATCAGATCGGAAGCGCGCAGAACAAATTGTGCTTTTACGTTGGCATATTCGGATGGATCAAGACGCTCTTTCTGTACACGAGTCATATAAAGAATATCTAGCTCTGGTAATACTTCTTCAATATTAGCGTGTTGGCTGTAGGTCGCACCTCTTTCATTTAGCATATGAAGAATATGGTTTGGCATGGCCAACGCTTCCGGGGCGATAAAATAAAAGTGATTGCCATTAAATTTCGCCAGCGCTTGTGATAGCGAATGGACCGTGCGGCCATATTTTAGATCACCAACCATAGCGATATTCAGACTATCCAGCCGTTGCTGAGTTTCCTGAATAGTGAACAGATCCAGCAAGGTTTGAGTCGGATGTTGGTTAGCGCCGTCACCGGCATTGATAATCGGAGTGTCACCGGAAAATTCAGAAGCCAGACGTGGGGCACCTTCCTGTGGATGGCGTATCACGATAGCGTCAACATATTGGCTGATAACGGAAATAGTATCGGCTAGCGTTTCACCTTTCTTACCCAGAGAGGTGTTACTGCTGTCTGAGAAACCGACAACTGAAGCGCCAAGGCGGTGGATTGCTGTTTCAAAAGAGAGGCGAGTACGGGTGGAGGCTTCGAAGAAACAACTGGCGATAACCTTGGGTTTCAGCAATTCAGGTTGTGGTCTGGCTTTCAGTGCAGCAGCAGTCTGCAACACCAATTCCAGATCTTCGCGGCTCAGATCATTTATTGAGATGATATGTTTGCGATATAACGTATTAGCCATTTTTCACTCTCCTCTAATGCTGACATCCGGGGTGGCGATCATGAATTGATTACCGGGCAAAAAAAAGCCCCTCATTGAGGGGCGTTAAGTGATTGGTTTAGCAACGGGAAAACAATGACGGCTGGCTGCCTTTCTTCAGGCAGTTGTGCTTGATGACAAAAATAAGCGCTGTCTTTCATGATTTCTCCCGGCAAATTGTGGCGCATTATACTCGTGAAAAATCCTACAGCAAGCATTTGACCGAAGAAAAATAATGTTGTCAGGATCATATCTTTAAAGACATAATCCTGAGCATATTCCAACTAATTAAATTTTAAGATCATTTGCTAATGTTGCTACCATTACCGCTTTAATGGTATGCAGGCGATTTTCTCCTTGATCAAACACAATACTGTGCTCTGATTCAAAAACTTCATTGGTAACTTCCAACCCTCCATACATATTAAATTCAGCAGCGAGTTGCTTGCCTAATACCGTTTCTTCATCATGAAATGCTGGCAGGCAATGCAGGAATTTTACCTGTGGATTGCCTGTCATGTTTACTACATCCATATTTACTTGATAAGGTTTTAATAGGTTAATGCGTTGTTGCCAAACTTCTTTTGGTTCGCCCATAGAAACCCAGACATCGGTATAAAGAAAATCAGTATTTTTAACCCCTTCGGCGATATTTTCCGTCAGAGTAATTTGGCCTCCTGTTTTTTCAGCCAGTTTCTGACATTCAGTAACCAGTGCGGCATTGGGCCAGTACTTTTCAGGGGCAATCAACCGAACATCCATGCCCGTTAGTGCCGCGGCTTCTAGCATGGTATTACCCATATTATTACGGGCATCCCCTAAGTAGGCGAATTTGATTTCTGACAACGGTTTTTCTGGTTGATGTTCCTGAATAGTTAGCAGATCTGCTAGTAGTTGAGTAGGGTGAAATTCATCTGTTAGCCCATTCCATACCGGAACACCTGCATATTTTGCCAGTGATTCAACGATTGTCTGGGCATAGCCGCGATATTGAATACCATCATACATACGGCCAAGTATACGGGCGGTATCTTTGATCGATTCTTTATGGCCAATCTGGTTGCCACTGGAACCGAGGTAGGTGATATTTGCTCCTTGATCGTAAGCTGCCACTTCAAATGAACAGCGGGTACGGGTGGAATCTTTTTCAAAAATCAGCACAATATTTTTGCCTGTTAACAGGGCTTTTTCTGTACCAGATTTTTTAGTCGATTTTAATTCAGCAGCTAGCTTTAGCAAGGCATGAATTTCTGCTGAGGAAAAATCAAGTAGCCTTAGAAAATGACGCTGATGGAACGGATTCATTGTTTGGTGTCTCCGTATTTATTGTTTGCATTTAAATTCAATCTATATCTATAAAAATGCAATTTCAACTCCGTATTAGATTTCTTTGATGTAAACAGTGGTTAGCCCGCCTGTGGTGTGGGAGAATGAGTATTGGGACGGCCAACTGCTTGAGGATATTAGGTATGGCAAATCAAAGAGACTTAGAAGAACAACGCGAAGAAACGCGGCTTATTATTGAAGAATTACTGGAAGATGGTAGTGATCCAGATGCACTTTATGCCATTGAGCATCACTTTTCTGCTGAGGATTTTAGTCTGTTGGAAAAGGCTGCGGTTGAAGCCTTTAAACTGGGTTATGAAGTGACTGATGCGGAAGAATTGGAAGTCGAAGATGGTACTATTCTGATGTGTTGTGATGTTATCAGTGAGTGTGGATTGAATGCAGAACTGATTGATGCCCAGGTTGAACAGTTAGTGAATCTGGCTGAAAAAATTGGCATTAATTATGACGGTTGGGGCACTTACTTCGAAGATCCTGATGAGCAAGATGAAGATGATTTGCCGGAGCAGGGTGAGAGTAGACTTCATTAGTATAATTAGTATGTTAAGAATCCTGTGTTAGCTCTGGTCGTGACTGATGCATGTGATTCAAAACAAAATAGTCCTTATCTGCTTTGGCGAATAAGGACTATTGCATTTTAACCGACTATCTTATCAAACCATGTTCCCTGACTTTTGAAAGAATAGTTCCTCTCCTAATTTGGTTTGCCTCGGTGTAATTATGACATTGGAAAAATATTATTCTTTTGTATATTCTCCTTATTTGATAGTAAATAAGGTTGTTTTACTATTATGATTCCGTTCTGACAGCAGGATAATGGTGATTTCTATTACCCTAAATTTTCTTACATAAAATAAATTTTAGATAATCATTTTTATCATTTATAGTCCAGATGCTGGTAAATGGGGTAAAAAGTATTAATTTAATCGGAAATGGATATGATTGATTATTAGGATGTATTCATATAATTAACATGGTTTTTACTCTATATTATCAACTTAATATAAAGGTCTTATATATTGATCTTAATTATGTCAATAAAATAATGTTAATTTAGAGAAGGTATTTAAAATGGCTAATGTAAGTAATATTAGGGAAATTATTAATATACCCAAAAGAAAATCTATGTTGTGGTAGGTGATATTTGGGTACCGTGGATTGGGCGTCAGGATGAAAGCAAAAAGGCTATACCCTATGGATTTCAAGATGCATCGCGACGGCAAGGGAGTGAATCCCCGGGAGCATAGGTAACGATGTGACTGGGGTGAGCGAGTGCAGCCAACAAAGAGGCAACTTGAAAGATAACGGGTATATACAAATTATTAAGAGAAAACCACCTCTAGCAAGCAGAGGTGGTTATTTTCTTATTTGGAAACATCAGTACCGAAATATTGAGTGGAAATGCGTAAATAGGTGCCATCGGCTTTGATATCGGCTAGTGCCTTATCGATAGCGGCTTGTAATTCTGGCTCGCCTTTACGAATTAGCACACCGACTGGATCGCCATTGGGTTCGGACGCGACAACTTTTACCGGTGCATTGGGTTTGTGTTTCCTAAAATCGAGATAGGACAGATTATCGTTGATAGTGGCATCGGCTCTGCCCGTAGCAACCAAATCGATTGCCTGATTAAATCCTTCGGTAGGGACGATTTCCGCACCGAAATGTTTTGCTAACTGGGCGTAATTACTGGTTAAGCTATGGCTTGAGGTTTTACCTTTCAGATCGCTGAACGTTTTTATACTGTCATTATTTTGCCGGGTGATAAGTACGGCTTTAGATATGATATACGGGTTGGAAAAGTCATATTTCTTTTTGCGTTCTGGTGTGATAGCGACCTGATTGAGTACCGCGTCATAGCGTTTGGCATCAAGCCCGGCAATAAGCCCATCCCACTTGCCTTCGGTAAACTGGGCTTTGACATTCAGACGTCGTGCGATTTCGCGGCCAATATCAATATCAAATCCAGTTAAGGCTCCGGAAGCATCGTGATAAGTAAATGGTGGATAGGTTCCTTCGGTAGCGATTTTGAATACGCCTGCTGATTTAATGTTATCAAGGCCAGATTCTGCATTAGCAGAATATGCAATACCGAATTGAATGACACCCGCTAATAATGCGGTAAGCAACATTTTCATTTTCTTTCTCCAAACTGTTAAGAAATCTATTTGATGGTAATGAACTGATTCTCAGATCAATTACGGCAAGGTTATTTTAACGGTGGGTTATATCTCCCAATCCGGTAAAGTATTGGTTAAGGTTGAAACAAATTCCACAGTACGTTGTTTAAGGGCGCGAGTGAAAATCGTTTTCGACGTTCCCGATTCGACGATTTCCCCGGATTCTAAAAATATGACGTCGTGGGCAAGATTTGCTGCCAAACGCAGATCATGGGTAGCCATTAACATTGTAGTTCCCTCTTTGGCCAACTGCTTTAATACGGCAACAACTTCCTGTGATAATTCAGGATCAAGTGCGGAAGTTGGCTCGTCGCATAATAACACTTTGGGTGAAGGTGCCAGTGCTCTGGCAATCGCTACGCGCTGTTGCTGACCACCGGATAGTGTGGTTGGAAAGACATCGGCCTTGTGTGACATGTCAACCTTTTCCAGTAGTTCAAGTGCTCGTTGTTTGGCCTGTTCACGTGACCATTTCTGAACCCAGATTAACCCTTCCATGATGTTTTCAATGACGGTGAGGTGAGGGAAAAGCTGAAAGTTTTGAAACACCATGCCGGTTTGTTGGCGGATCCGTTGTATATCCTTGTGAGTAATCCGCCCTTTGCCGGTGAAGGTCATGCTTTCATTGCCGATTTGGAGCTTTCCGGCCTGGGGAGTTTCTAATAAGTTGATGCAGCGTAATAGCGTGCTTTTGCCACTTCCGGACGGGCCAATCAGTGCGGTCAGGCTGCCTTCCTCAATGGTAAGATCGATTTTTTTCAGGACTTTTTGCCCGTCAAAACTTTTTTCAATGCCGGAGAGTTGAATCATCTTTTAATTCCTGTGTGTCACTCTTTTGCGAAAACTTCTTTTCCAGACGGGCTTGTAGTGATGACAATACTGAACTGATTATCAGATAAAGTATTGCTGCCTCAGTATAAAGAATGAGAGGTTGATAAGTCACCGCTGCAATGCGTTGTGCAGCAAGGAAAAGCTCCGGTACGGTAATGACTGAGGCTAGTGAAGTATCTTTCACCAGTGAAATAAATGTGTTTGAGAGTGGTGGGATAGCGATTCTTGCGGCTTGAGGTAGAATGATCCGACGCAATGATTGTGTCCAGCTCATGCCGATAGAATAAGCCGCTTCCCACTGCCCTTTTGGTACAGACAATAAAGTGGCGCGAATTATCTCAGAGGTATAGGCGCCAATATTTAACGTGAAACCAATCACTGCCGAGGTAAATGCGCCTAACGTAATGCCAATGCTAGGTAAGGCATAAAAAATCAGAAACAGTTGTACCAGCAACGGTGTGCCGCGGATCAGCCATACATAGAATTTGGCGACAGCAATAAGTGGTTTCGGCCCATAAAGCCGGATGAGCGCAACAATAAAACCCAGTATGATACCGAGAGTAAAGGTAATAAGAGTTAGTGGAATAGTGAAAGTAAAGCCCGCATAAAGCATAGGCCAAAAAGAATCGAGTACTAGATTAAACCAGGAGGGCTCCATATATTTTCCCTATTGTGTGTAATATAACGATATATTTATATGTGATTTTTTTAAATATCATATTGCAAGCTGTCAATTTATATATATAAAATAAAGTTATATCATATGGTTATTTTGGATATATAAAAAAATTATATAAATTAATATATATAATATTTGGCTAAAATATTTTCTGATTACTCAATTCAACACGGTTGATGATAAAGTTCCCTGGTTAGAGTTTGTATTCAACTTTTAGGGAACTGTCTATCTGAATAAGATAATCTTTCACTTATTTGGGAAGATTATCGCCAAAATATTGAGCCCAGATACGCTGGTAAGTGCCATCGGTTTTGATGTCAGTTATTGCTTTATCAATAGCAACTTTTAGTTCTGACTCGCCCTTGCGGAGCAAAACCGCTGTTTGATCTGCATTGGGGGTTGCTGCAACAATTTTTACTGGTGCGTTTGGCTTATGCTTCTTATAGTCCAGATAAGATAGGCTATCATTAATAGTGGCATCGGCTCTGCCGGTACTAACCAGTTCGATTTCTTGACTAAATCCATTAGTGCCGATAATTTCTGCGCCATTATCTCTGGCTATTTGAGCAAAGTTGTTGGTTAGAGTATGTGCTGAGGTTTTGCCTTTTAAATCGCTGAATTTTTTTATGTTATTATTATCTTTATTAATGATAAGTACCGCTTGCGATGTGATATAGGGGATGGAGAAGTCATATTTTTTCTTGCGCTCAGGTGTAATTGCAATTTGATTAATTACTGCATCAGAACGTCCGGCATCCAGCCCGGCAATAAGTCCGTCCCATTTTCCTTCAATAAATGTTGGTTTGACATTCAATCGGTGTGCAATTTCACGGCCAATGTCGACATCGAAGCCAGTTAAAGTACCCGAAGCATCGCGATAAGTGAATGGTGGATAAGCGCCTTCCGTTGCTATTCTGAGTGTGCCGGTGGATTTAATCTTATCAAGGGTTGTTTCTGCATTAGCTGAATATACGAGACTGAATTGGATAGTGCTTGCCAATAATAGGGTAAGGATTGTTTTCATTTTGTTTCTCCGGGTTGTTATAAATTAGTGAATTAATTTATTACTACCTTAATAATTCCCGCTGAAATAAATTATTTATAACAATAAATAATTGAGTATTTAATTGAACTAGAATTGCATTATTGGTTTCCTTTTTACTTGTAATAATGTATTTATATGATTTTACTCTCTGTATAATATGCTAAATATAATGATTTATATATAAAATAAAATTATATCATATTGTCATTTAAGATATGTAAATTTAAAAATGAATAAAATAAATATTAACTTATGTTAAGGAGATAGGTGTTGTTATTTTCAATATTTTTGATGATGTTTATATAGAATGAGTTGAATTTATATTTTATTATTAATTTTATCGTTTACTATTTAAATTAAAAAGCCACTGCAATTCATTGTCAGTGGCTTTGGTGAGAATTTACTTTTTGAAAATATTACAACGCGGCAATTGTTTCTTTCTGAGCCAGCAGCTTCTCTTTGGATGTATTGCAGCTTGCCAGACGTTCACGCTCTTTGGCTACAACGGCTTCGGGCGCACGGCTAACGAAGCCTTCATTTGACAGCTTACTTTCAATGGCGCCAATCTCTTTATCCAGCTTCTCAATCTCTTTATTTAAGCGGCTTAGTTCAGCTTCTTTATCGACTAAGCCAGCCATTGGGATTAATACTTCTGCACCATTAATCAATTTAGTGACAGAAATCGGTGCTTCTTCATCCGTAGACAGAAGAGTCACAGAAGATAAGCGGCCCATTGCCTGAATAAAATTCAGATTTTCTGCTACACGGCGTTGTGCGCCAGCATCGGCATTACGCAGCAGAACTTCCAGTGGCTTACCCGGTGCGATATTCATTTCAGCACGGATATTACGTACTGCAATAATCGCTTCCTTAATCCATTCCAGATCGGTCAGTGCCAGTTCATCAGTTTTTTCTTGAGCAAATTCTGGGAACGGTTGCAGCATAATGGTATCTGCCTCAATTCCCTTCACCATTTTCACTCGCTGCCAGATGGTTTCGGTGATAAATGGAATAATCGGGTGAGCCAGGCGCAATAATCCTTCCAGAACTTCAATCAGCGTATGACGGGCACCACGAACTTCCGCTTCTGAACCTTTGTTAATTGCCGGTTTAGAGAGCTCCAGATACCAGTCGCAGAACTGGTTCCAAGTGAATTCATAAAGAATATTGGCCGCTATATCGAAACGATAGGTATCCAGTGCTTCACGGTAGGCTTTTACTGTCTGGTTAAATTCAGCCAGAATCCAACGATCAGCCAACGATAGCGCCATTTCGCCGCCATGTTGGCCGCAATCCTGGCCTTCTGTATTCATCAGAACAAAGCGGCTGGCGTTCCATAATTTGTTGCAGAAATTACGGTAACCTTGCAGGCGTTTCATATCCCAGTTGATATCACGACCTGTTGAGGCCAGCGCTGCTAACGTAAAGCGCAGGGCATCGGTACCATGCGCTTCAATACCAGCCGGGAACTGTTTTTCGGTACGTTTGCGGATTTTTTCAGCCAACTGGGGCTGCATCATATTGCCGGTGCGTTTTTCCAGCAGTTCTTCCAGAGAAATACCGTCAACCATGTCCAGTGGGTCAATAACATTTCCTTTGGATTTGGACATTTTCTGACCTTCGTCATCCCGTATAAGACCGGTCATGTAAACAGTCTTAAAGGGAACCTGAGGTTTGCCATTTTCATCTTTGATGAAATGCATGGTCATCATGATCATACGGGCAATCCAGAAAAAGATGATATCAAAGCCACTCACCAACACATCGGTTGGGTGGAAAGTTTTCAGCGCGTCAGTTTGTTCTGGCCAACCAAGGGTAGAGAAAGTCCATAAACCGGAAGAGAACCAGGTATCCAGTACATCTTCATCTTGGTTTAAAGAGATATCTGTGCCCAGATTATTTTCACGACGCACTTCTTCTTCACTGCGGCCAACATAGACATTACCGTTGGCGTCATACCATGCCGGGATGCGGTGGCCCCACCATAATTGGCGAGAGATACACCAATCCTGAATATCGCGCATCCAGGAGTAATACATATTTTCATATTGCTTAGGTACAAACTGGATATCACCATTTTCAACGGCTTCGATAGCCACTTTCGCCAGAGGCGCAGTACGGACATACCATTGATCAGTCAGCATGGGTTCAATAACCACACCGCCGCGATCGCCATATGGAACGGTTAGATCATGAGCTTTAATTTCAACCAGCAGGCCCAGTCTTTCGAACTCTGCCACGATAGCTTTACGGGCAGCAAAACGCTCTATGCCTTGATATTCAGCCGGAATATCAGAGCCGTAAATATCAGAAATCTCACCATGAGTATCGAAAACTTCTGCTTTATAGCGGATGTTGCCATCAAGAGTCATGATATTGATCATCGGCAGGGCATGGCGCTTACCGACTTCATAGTCATTGAAGTCATGGGCAGGTGTAATTTTTACGCAACCGGTACCTTTTTCCATATCCGCATGTTCATCACCGATAATAGGAATGCGGCGGTTAATCAATGGCAGAATAATTTCTTTGCCGATTAAATCCTTATAGCGCGGATCTTCTGGGTTAACTGCTACGCCGGTATCGCCTAACATAGTTTCAGGCCGGGTAGTTGCAACGATCAGGTAATCTTTCCCTTCTGCGGTTGTGACACCATCGGCCAGTGGATAACGTAGATGCCACATAGAACCCTTAACTTCACGGTTCTCAACTTCCAGATCGGAAATTGCAGTGTGCAATTTCGGGTCCCAGTTAACCAAACGTTTACCGCGATAAATGAGATTTTCTTGATACAAACGGACAAAGGCTTCTTTTACGGCGTTGGATAGACCTTCATCCATAGTGAAACGCTCGCGCTCCCAGTCAACGGAGTTGCCCAGACGACGCATCTGATTGGTAATCGTGCCGCCGGATTCTGCTTTCCACTGCCAAATCTTATCGATAAATGCATCACGGCCATAATCGTGACGGGTTTTGCCTTCTTCTGTTGCGATCTTGCGCTCAACCACCATTTGAGTAGCAATACCTGCGTGGTCAGTACCGGACTGCCATAAAGTATTTTTACCCTGCATTCGTTGATAACGGATCATGGTATCCATAATGGTTTGCTGAAACGCATGGCCCATATGCAGGCTGCCGGTCACGTTTGGTGGCGGGATAACAATACAGAAACTCTCACGGCGGGTATCGCCGTTAGGCTTGAAGTAACCACTTTTCTCCCAATGGTTATAAAGAGGCTGCTCAATTTCTTTAGGATTGTACGTTTTATCGAGAGATGGCTCGGCTTGCGTTTGAATTGCGGGTGTTTTTTCCATTTTATCTTGATACTTAGTATGTTGGCGGCGTTGCCATGGTCAAATTAAAGCCGACGCTGCGATATGATTTATATCGTTCACGCGCCAACTGTTTCAAATTTTCATCTATAGGAACGAAGTCTATCACTTCATGGAAAGCGGTGGCAAAGTCTGCAAATTGTGGCAACAGATTTATTAGGATATCACGGGGAGCGTTTCCCCGTTTTTGCGGCCAACATAACTCAACTGGTGCGCCATATCTTGGCCCTTCACCCGCCAGATTATGTGGGACGAACTGATGAGGCTCCCGTTGCCATAAGGCTTCATCTAACTTTTCTGCCTGTTGCTGATTTTCACAGGCAATTAGCACCCGTTTTCCTGCTCGCCATTGGTCAGCCGCAAATTGGCATGCCAGCCATTCGTGAGCTTGCAAATCTGCTTGAGGTGATGGCTGTTCCAGTAAATAAAACGTGGCACTTTTCATAATGTCTCTGTTACGGAGAAAGGGCATTGTCAAATGCCCTTTTGATAAACTAAGAGAGGAATCAAATCAATCGTCGTTATTGATACCGGTACTTCCTGCCCGATTTAACAGGAATTGTGACAGTAGTGCAACCGGGCGACCTGTTGCACCTTTTGCTTTACCTGAACGCCAGGCCGTACCCGCGATATCCAGATGTGCCCAGTGATATTTTGTTGCGAAGCGGGACAGGAAACAGGCGGCGGTAATCGCACCACCCGCACTGCCACCGGTATTCGCCAGATCGGCAAAGTTAGAATCGATTTGTTCGAGAAACTCGTCAGTCATTGGTAGGCGCCATGCGCGATCACCGGATTGTTCTGAAGCATTGAGTAACTCATGGGCCAGGGGATTATGGTTGGATAGCAATCCACTGTAATGATTACCAAGAGCTGTTATGCAAGCACCGGTTAGTGTAGCGATATCAATGACCAATTCTGGATCAAAACGTTCAACGTAAGTTAACGCATCGCACAGAACCAGACGGCCTTCGGCATCGGTATTGAGCACTTCGACAGTCTGGCCAGATAGGGTGGTTAAAATATCTCCAGGCCGGTAAGCGCGCCCTCCTGGCATATTCTCACAGCCTGCTATGACACCGATGACATTGAGCGGTAATTGTAGCTCAGAAACCACACGCATCACGCCATAAACTGTTGCAGCCCCACACATATCGTATTTCATCTCATCCATGCCACCCGCAGATTTGATTGAAATACCGCCGGAGTCAAAAGTCAGCCCCTTGCCAACCAAGATGATGGGTTTGGCATTTTTATCAGGACTGCCTTTATATTCCATGACTGACATCAGAGATTCATTCTGAGAACCTTGACCAACCGCCAGATAGGCATTCATGCCTAGCTCTTTCATCTGCTCTTCACCAATCACTTTTGTTGTAATATGGCTATTGGCAGAATCTGCGAGCTGGCGTGCCTGAGAAGCCAGATAAGCTGCATTACAGATATTGGGAGGCATATTACCAAGATCTTTGGCCGCTTTGATACCGGCAGCAATGGCAAGGCCGTGCTGGATTGCACGTTCACCGCTGGTTAGCTCCCGACGGGTCGGAACATTGAAAACCATTTTACGCAGTGGGCGGCGCAACTCATTTTTATTACTTTTTAGCTGGTTGAAAACATAGAGAGATTCTTTTGCTGTTTCTACCGCTTGGCGCACTTTCCAATAATTATTGCGGCCTTTAACATGCAATTCTGTTAAGAAGCAAACAGCTTCCATTGACCCCGTTTCATTGAGGGTATTGATAGTTTTCTGAATAATCTGTTTATACTGGCGTTCATCCAATTCGCGCTCTTTACCACAGCCGATAAGCAGAATACGTTCAGATAACACGTTGGGAACATGATGCAGCAACAGTGATTGACCAACTTTGCCTTCTAGTTCACCGCGGCGCAGTAATGCACTGATGTAACCGTCACTTATTTTATCAAGTTGTTCAGCGATAGAGGAAAGGCGGCGAGGTTCGAAAACGCCGACAATGATACATGCACTACGTTGTTTTTCCGGGCTACCGCTTTTTACACTAAACTCCATGCGTTCTCCTGAATCTTAAAGACAAAGATGGATGCTATCGCTAAAATATAGCGCTTCGCATTAATCTACCCCATAGAAAATTAACTATTTATGTTAAGCTAAACGCACTATTTGTTATTATTTAGCTAACTATATAAGTATGTTCTGACTGGGAACCTGAATATGGAATGCTTCGATATCATTTTAGCAGTGAGGAAGCCAAACTGATGCACATAATAAATGGTATATATACAATGAAGTTAGCGATTTTCCTGCAAAAAGACAAGTTTTCACAGGCGTAATAAGCGTGATCATCATTAGATATCTGGTACGGGAAACCCTGAAAAGCCAAGTTGCGATACTCTTTATCCTTTTACTGATCTTTTTCTGTCAGAGATTAGTTGAAATTTTGGGTGCCGCAGTGGAAGGAAACGTCCCGGCAAATTTAGTTTTATCCTTGTTAGGATTAGGTGTGCCTGAAATGGCGCAGTTGATTTTGCCCCTGAGTCTGTTTCTTGGGGTGTTGATGACTTTCAGTAAACTCTATACTGAAAGTGAAATTACTGTTATGCATGCGTGTGGTTTGGGCAAGCGTGTGCTGGTGGTTTCGGCGCTTATTCTGGCGTTGTTAACTTCCGCGTTAGCGGCAGTGAATGTCATTTGGGTCATGCCGTGGTCCTCGAAATATCAAGAACAGGTGGTGGCTGATGCTAAAGCTAACCCAAGTTTAGCAGCGATCATGGAAGGGAGGTTCAAACCTTCCGAGGATGGTAATCTGGTGCTCTATATTGGCAACGTGCACGGCAATAAATTTGAAAACGTATTCCTTGCCCAACTTCGCCCCGTTGATAACCATCGTCCTTCTGTGGTGATCTCTAATGGCGGGCATATGGTGGAGCGACCTGATGGCAAACAGGTGGTCGTCCTTAATCATGGTACGCGTTACGAAGGCACTGCAATGCTGCGTGATTTTAGGATCACTGAGTTCCGTGATTATCAAGCGATTATCGGGCATCAGACTTCAATCGTAGATAATAATAAAGTTGAACAGAAGTCTATTATCCAGTTATGGCAGGATAATGATAAGGACTCCCGCGCTGAGTTCCATTGGCGTTTGACTTTGGTGCTCTCGGTACTGATTATGGCTATGATGGTTGTACCGTTAAGTGTGGTGAACCCACGTCAAGGGCGAGTGTTAAGCATGTTGCCCGCAATGTTGCTTTATCTGATTTTCTTCTTATTGCAAAGCTCTCTGCGTTCTAACGGTAGTAAAGGCAAATTGGACCCGATGATTTGGATGTGGCTGACTAATGGGACTTATTTGATGTTGGCGCTGGTTCTCAATATTTGGGATACGTTGCCGGTGCGTAGGATCCGGGTTCGTTTCAACGGCAGAGGAGTAGCCTGATGTTTGGTGTATTGGATCGTTATATCGGTCGGACTATTCTACAGACTATTCTGATGACGCTGTTTATGCTGGTATCACTCTCCGGTATTATTAAGTTTGTTGAGCAGTTAAGAAAAGTGGGGCAGGGGGAATATACTACTATTTCTGCTGGTCTTTATGTTTTGTTAAGTGTGCCGAAAGATATTCAGATATTCTTCCCGATGGCAGCTTTGCTTGGCGCCTTACTGGGGCTTGGTACGCTGGCAACCCGTAGTGAGTTGGTGGTTATGCAAGCTTCTGGATTTACCCGTATGCAGATTGCTGGCTCAGTGATGAAAACGGCTATTCCGTTGGTGATCCTGACTATGGTTATCGGAGAGTGGGGCGCGCCACAAGGTGAGCAAATGGCGCGTAATTACCGGGCTCAGAAGATGCTTGGTAGTTCTCTGGTTTCAACAAATAAAGGTATGTGGACGATAGATGGGGCCGATTTTATCTACATCCAGCGGATTGTGAGTGATACGGAGATTAAAGGCGTCAATATCTATCATTTTAGTGATGATAAAAAACTACTCTCTGTAAAGTATGCAGCCAGTGCGGTTTATGATAAGGATAACGACTTGTGGAAGCTTTCTCAGGTGGAAGAATCTGATCTGACAGACAGCAAAAAAATCACCGGATCACAACGTATTTCTGCTGACTGGAAAATTCTCCTAACGCCAGAACAGTTGAATGTGGTAGCACTTGAGCCTGAAGCGCTTTCCATCAGTGGCTTATATCAGTACATCAAGTACCTTAAGCAGAGTGAACAGGAATCAGGTCGTTATCAACTGAATATGTGGAAAAAAATATTTGCGCCGCTTTCAGTTGCAGTGATGATGTTAATGGCACTCTCTTTTATCTTCGGACCACTGCGCAGTGTGCCGATGGGAGTAAGGATGGTAATAGGGATCAGCTTTGGCTTCCTATTTTATGTACTTAATGAGATCTTTGGTCCACTGAGCTTGGTGTACAGCGTGCCAGCGGTTTTGGCGGCACTGTTACCAAGCCTATTGTTCCTTACTGTGAGTATTTATTTACTCCTTAAGAGACAGTAGTTTTTAGAAATCGAGGAACTATACCCAATGGATTTCAAGATGCATCGCGACGGCAAGGGAGTGAATCCCCGGGAGCATAGGTAACTATGTGACCGGGGTGAGCGAGTGCAGCCAACAAAGAGGCAACTTGAAAGATGACGGGTATATAGGGATAGGGTTTTTGGCTAAGAACCCTATCCTGAGCATCTCGATTTTAAGATGTAATAAGGATCAAGCCTGATGATGATTCCTCGACAATGCTGTTACCAGTTGATTAACCCCGGTTGTTACGCTACTGAAATGGCTGTGTTGTTTACGAGTGATCACCACAAACACCCCAATATTTTGTTCGGGGATCATTGCCATATACGTATTAAACCCGCCGCCGCCGCCGGTTTTCTGATAAATACCCGGTATATCGCGACGGGCGTTCATGTAAACCCAACCAAGGCCAACGCCATCTGCCTGACCGGCAACATCCATCCCTTTAATTGAAGCCAGAGCGGAACGCTTAAAATAAATACCTTGTTCACGGCTTGCGGTCTGTTTACGTAACTGACTGTCTGATGATAAAAATTGCTGCATCCAGTGCTGCATATCTTTTGGCGTTGAATAGATTCCACCACTGCCAGCTGCCGCAACAGTATTAAGACACGGACTCGGCTTATAACTTTCCATCAAACGAGCACACTGAGAACGGTTTGGCGTCAGTGTAGTGTCTTTCATGTAATAAGGGCCGGTGATCTTATCGTGTAACAAACGGGTATATGGCTTACCCGTAGCCTTGGAGAGCGCATCTGCCAATAAATCGTAAGCCAGATTGGAATAAGATGCTGTTGTGCCTGGCGCTGAGTCTAATTGAGCTGTTTTTAACCAGACCCAGCGATTGGCTTGTGTAGGCCAGACAAAAACAGGGCGCCCCCATCTACCTCCCGGCTGCTCACGAGGTAAGCCACTGGTATGGCTTGCCAGGTGGAACAACCGGATAGGTTGAAGAGGGCTGTATTGGGGCACTTTCACACCATAATAGCTATAGTCCTGCAACGGATCGGTGGAGCGCAGAATTTTATCCTCTTCGAGCTTGATCATAATTTCACTGGTCATCAACTTAGTTAGCGAGGCAATACGGATGATTGAATCGGGCTTTGGGCGAATGCCATTTCCCGGACGGGTTTCACCGAAACTGCGGTAAACCGTCTGATTATTATCAATCACCACCATCGCCATGCCTTGCGCATTGCTGCCGTTGAAAATATCCTGTGCATACTGATCAACCAACTGAGAAGCTAGCTTTTTAGTTCTCGCATTGCCTTCGAACACTTCCCATTTCAATGGTTGTTTCTTCGGTTGCAGAAACTTTGCCGAAAATGTTTTATTTGAAGAAGAGCAGGCTGTAAGAGCCAACACGATGGCAGAAACAGAGAAGAGCTTAAAAAACTGTTTATTCATTTTGAATTGACCAATCAGGCATATTTCCAGTGAATTCACAAACAGGATAAAGATAGCGAAAGTGACTATTTATTCTTTTTAAACAATGCCATCAACGCGCCAATGACAATGCCCAAAAAGATTCCGGCGCCAATCCAGCTAATAATCGTCATAACCATTTACCTCATAGCGAATTATCATGCTGAGATTATATAAGGTGATTATAGGTTGTCTATCGACGTCAGGTAGAAAAGATATTACTGGGTGTATTTATTTAGAGCTTTGATGTTCAGTAATTGAACGCGCGTTTGTGTTGAATCGATGGGTTTGATCTTTTTTTCGACACTTAAACCAAAGTTATAAGGATAACAGTTGCTAACAGATCGCTGACAGGTATAATGACCCTCGTTTTCCGCATACTACTTCAGTGCCGAAGTGGCGAAATCGGTAGACGCAGTTGATTCAAAATCAACCGCCTTCGGGTGTGCCGGTTCGAGTCCGGCCTTCGGCACCATTTGACCTTCCAGAGACGTCCATAATCTTCCATAATCACCTGAAAAACAATAAATTACTCGGTTTTTGAATCTGTAATCGTCCATTTGTATCCGTTGGCATCCATGATATTTGGGGGTCAAAGTGGGGGGCAGTTCTTTTTGATAATGAGTTGACCTCCAAATTATGCCTTTAACAGACATGGAAGCTCGTGCGGCAAAGCCCCGTGAACTTACCGATGTACAAGGTTTGTATCTTCTCATCAAACCCAATGGCTCAAAACGCTGGTATCTGAAATATCGGTTTGCGGGTAAAGAAAGCCGGATTGCTTTAGGTGCATATCTTCAAGTCAACGCTGGGGAAAGCTAGAGAGCAATGCGATAGGACTCATTGAAGCTGAATATATGTTTGAGACTACATTGTCAAAAAAAATTTACTCACCTACTTGAATTAAGTCGGTGTCCATATATACCCGTAATCATTGAAGATGCTTGATTTTATCCGAAATGGGGATCATTATCCTCACTATGAAAATATTTATTACATCAGAACAAAAAATCAAACTTGAGCATCTTCACGACACCACTCGTGATGGTCAGGTACGAGACAGAATAAAAGCTATCCTTCTGGCTTCTGAAGGGTGGAGTTCTGT